>DAOTZP010000117.1:0-4320 GCA_034434265.1 Anaerolineales bacterium
TCTGCGGCAAATTTTGGTGAATTTGTTAAGTAACGCGGTCAAATTCACCAAGCAGGGAGAAATTGCGGTGGAGGTAAAAGCCAGCCCGTTGGCTGAAAACCCCGCGATATATTCCATTCAATTTGCTGTGAAAGATACGGGAATTGGCATCCCCGCCGACCGTATGAACCGCTTGTTTCAATCTTTCTCGCAGGTGGATTCTTCCACCACGCGCAAATATGGCGGCACGGGGCTGGGGCTTGCCATTAGCAAACGACTGGCTGAATTGATGGGCGGCGAAATGTGGGTGCAGAGCAAGGAAGGCGAAGGCTCCACTTTTTGTTTTACGATTCGCGCCGCAATCCCCGCCCAGCCTCAACCTCAACAACAGGATGTTTTGCCGCAGTTGGACGGCAAGCGCGTTTTGATTGTGGATGACAATGACACCAATCGCCGCATTTTGATGCTGCAAACCCAATCATGGAATATGCAGCCCTTTATGTTTGCAAACCCGCTTGATGCGCTGGACTCCGTCCGGCGCGGCGATGCGTATGACGTGGCAATTTTGGATATGCACATGCCTGAAATGGACGGCGTGACGCTTTCGCGCGAGATTCATAAAATCACCACCGCGTTTCCATTGATTATGCTCACCTCGCTTGGGTGGCGCGACCCCGGCGATATGGACCACTTTGCCGCCTTTTTGACCAAACCTGTCAAGCAATCGAATTTATATAGTGTTTTGATTGGCTCGCTTGCTTTGCAGCGCGCGGAAAATAGAAAAATTTCAACCCCTGTCGAGGCTCAATTTGACGCGGGGATGGCTGAAAAATATCCCATGAAAGTTTTGCTTGCCGAAGATAACATGGTCAATCAAAAACTTGCCATTCGCATGTTGGAAAGAATGGGATACCTCGCAGATGTGGCGGCAAACGGGCTGGAGGTTTTGGAAGCGCTTGACCGCCAGCATTATGACTTGATTTTTATGGATGTGCAAATGCCTGAAATGGACGGCTTGGCAGCCACCCGTCAGATACGGGCAAACGGCTCGCAGATTTATATTGTTGCAATGACCGCAAACGCCATGGAAGGAGACCGCGAGGAGTGTCTTGCCGCCGGTATGAACGATTATGTGAGCAAGCCCATTCAAGTTGCTGCGCTTAAATCCGCGCTTGCGCTTGCCGGGCAGTCTGTGGCGGAGCGGCGCGGACGCGGATAATTTTTTCACCCCGCTGCAACCCGCCCGCAGGAAATACTGGGAATGTTTTTGCATGATTTTCCCGGCTAAAAAACAGTTATACTATCATCATATTCCCGCAAGTGAGTCAAAATGACCGAAGCCGCTTTCGATAAAATCTCCCTGCTCAAAATAGCCTTTGCCGGTTTAACCCGTGACGAACTGGGCGAAATGGCGAAATTAACGCGCCTTTCCACCTATCCTGCCGGTCATGTCTTGTGCCGCGAAGGCGCTTATGAGGAGGTTTTTTACATCATTGCCGAAGGCGAAGCCGCCATTACCAAAAAAATCAGCGAGGATGAAGGCGAACGTTTGCTGCGCACCGCCGTGCAAGGCGATTTGGTGGGCGAAATGGCGTTGATTCAAAATGCGCCGCGCGCGGCAACGGTCACAGCCCAAACGCCCGTTACAGTTTTGGAAATGGAAAAGCATGACTTTGAAACCATGCTCAGCCGCAGCCCCATTATGGCAATTGACATCATCCGCACCACGCTGGACCGAATGCGCGCAAATGACCAGATGGCAATTCAGGATTTGCAGCGCACAAATAAAGTGCTGCGTCAGCTCGACCGCAATAAAATGGAATTTATTCAAGTCACTGCCCATGAGCTCCGCACGCCCCTCACCGTGCTGAAAGGGTACGTCAACCTGCTGCGGACTTTCCCCGGCGTAAAAGAAAACCAGACGATGAACGAAGTCGTTGAAGGCATCATTAAAGGCGCGGACCGTATGCATGAAATCGTCAATATGATGCTGGATGTTACCCGGCTGGACAGCGAAACCATCAAAGTAATCCCCTCCCCGGTTTTCATTAAAAACTTAATTCAAGACTCGATTGCCGACCTTTTGAAACCGGCGGCGGAACGCAACATTAACATTCATGTAAATTGCGATGAATCCGTTTCCATGATTAACGCGGACCCGTCCCTGCTCCAAAAATCCATTTACCACGTTGTGATAAACGCCATTAAATACACTCCCGATGGCGGAAATATTTTTATTTCCACAAAGCCTTGCATGATGGATGGCGTGCCCGCCGTGGAAATTTCCATCAAAGACACGGGCATTGGGCTTAACGCGGAACATCAAAGCCTGATTTTTGAAAAGTTTTATCAAGTGGGCGATGTTGCGGTTCATTCTTCCGGCAAAACCAGCTTTAAGGGGGGCGGTCCGGGGTTGGGGCTGGCGATTGCGCGCGGCATGGTTAAAGCGCATGGCGGAAAAATCTGGGTGGAAAGCGCCGGTCAGGACGAGGTCAATTTGCCCGGCTCGACATTTTATATTCAACTTCCCCTTAATCTTTCAAAATGATGAATTGACGTCGGAGGCGCGGCATGTCCATTACGTTGTTTCATCTTACCGCCGCAAAAATACAGCAATTGCCGTGTGAGGCAAAGTCTTTGGATGACCTTACCCGCAGCCTGCCGCAAGGGTTTTACACAACGTTTACGACGCGCGGCGGCGGAAAATTTGCGCTTGGCTTAAGCGCGCACTTGAAACGACTCTACGCCCCTGCGGCGGCGGCTGGCATAAAGCCGGTTGCCGAAGCCGAATTGCGCTCAGCGATTGCCGCGCTGGTTAAAATCAACCTTCCTTATGAATCAAGGGTTCGTCTGATTTTGACTAAAAAAACGGCAAAGATGTACATTGCCTTGCAGCCGTTTGTACCTTTGCCCGAAGAAATTTACCGAAATGGCGTGCGGGTGATTACAGTATCCGCTTCGCGCCATGACCCAAGAATAAAAGACACCGCGTTTATTACCGAAAGCGCCTCCCAGCGCGCTTTGTTGGGCAAGGATGTTTTTGAAGCTCTGCTCGAAAAAAACGGGCATATTCTGGAAGGAATGACATCCAACTTTTATGCTGTCTTTTCCCCTCAAGAGGTATTAATGACCGCTCAAAAGGGAATTTTGCTTGGCGTCACCCGCCGCGTTGTGATTCGACTGGCGAGAGAGTCCGGCTTGCGGGTTGTTTTTCGCGCCCCGATGCTTCAATCTAATTTCGATGAAGCCTTTCTCACATCCAGTTCCCGGGGGGTTGTGCCAATTACTTATATCAATGACAAGCGCGTCGGCAATGGGAAAGCGGGCAAATACACCAAACTGCTTATGCGTCAGTATTTGGCGTATGCGCAGAAACACAGCGAACCGATTCTGCGCGGCGCGCCATAAAGCCGGGCATTGAACCCGCTTTATTTCGACTTTCTAATTTGGCGCGAGCTTTCAATGCGTGAGGGAAAAACCCCATGCTCCGCCGAGCGCAATTCCTCTATGGTGAAGAAGGCGGTGGGGTAAGCCTCGTGGATAATATCCACGGCGCTCGGCAGGTCTTTTCGCTTAACAATGGTGTAAATTAAATGCACAGGACCTTGCGAGCCTTGCGCGTCCACGCGGGTAAATCCATAGCCATGTTTGCGGAGATTGGTCGTCACATCGGTGACGTGCCCTGGAACAATGACGCGGATGACCAGCATTCCCATTGCCAGTTTATTTTCGATGTACATGCCAAGATATGTCCCCGCCGCAAAACCGCCCGCGTAAGCAAGATAGGCGATAATATTATTTGCGCTTTTGGTAATTTGCGAAATTGCCGCGACCCAAATGAACACTTCCACAAAACCAAGCAGCGGAGCGATGTGCTTCAACCCCCGCGAGGTGAAGATGATTCGAATCGTGCCGAGCGAAACATCCACCACGCGGGCGAAGAAGACCAGCAAAGGCAAGACAACCCAAGTCTGCCAGTCGAACATTTATGTTTCTCGCGTAAGGCAGGTTTAGCCCGCCCTACAAACTCCTGCTGTGACCCATGACCGGGAAGATAAAGTCGTCTTCGTAAAACTCGCGCATGGTCTTATAGTAATACAAGGCTTCCTTGTTGGGCAGGGAGTAATCCCACGCGGATTTTAACCGCGCCGCTTCGCGTTCAAACTCCGCGTCGGAGATTTGTTCGTCCGCGAGTTGGGCAATCAATTCGGAAGACCCCGCGCCTTTAGAGAATTTCTGTTTGGGACGATGGACGATGTTCGCGGGCAGGTCGTTTTCAAACGCGCGGCGCAGCAAATGTTTGGCGGCGCGCCCATTGTGCAACTTCCATTCGGGCGGAAA
>DAOTZP010000118.1:0-3420 GCA_034434265.1 Anaerolineales bacterium
CGTGAAAGCGCCTTCCGTTCGTTCCACAGGCGTGGCGTAGGAGAATCGAAGCCAATCCGCGCCAAAGGGGGAGAAGAACGCGCCGGGCACAATGGCAACGCCGTGATTTTCCGCAAGGTATTGTCCAAGCGGTTCGCTATCCGCCCAGCCTTTTGCTTTAAGAAATTCGCCCACATGAATAAAGGCATAATACCCCTTGCCGATGATGTGCTGCATTCCGCTTTCGGCGAGGAGTTTTTTCAACGCGGCGCGGCTGGCGTTGGTCGGCTCGATGATGGTTTTTGCGGCTTCGGCAAACCCCATTTCGTAGGCTGCCATTGCCACAGCGAGGGAATAAAACGAGGGAATGACTCCATGTGAAGCGCGCGCAACGATGAACTTAATCACCGCTTCATCGGCAATCAAATGACAGTTGCGGATGTTTGACCCGCCGAGCGATTTGGTAATGCCGTCAAGGAACATGATGCGCTTGCGTTCTTCGGGCGTGAAGTGTTTCAGGAACGAGTTCAAATCCATCGGCGCTTCATCGGTGACGTAGTGATACATCCAATCAAAGAGGACGAATGCCGCTCCCGCTTCAAGCGCGGCTTTGGCAAGCGAGACTTGCTTTTCCACTGTGATGGTCAAGCCTGTTGGGTTATCGGGATTGGTGATGACAATGCCCGCGACTTTTCTGCCCTTTGATTCGGCAAACTTTACGCTCTCGCGGATGGCTTCTTCGGAATACGCCCAGCCTTGCGCGGGGTCGCCGGGGGTCCACAGCACGTTTGCGCCCACGCCGTACGGTCCCCAATTGTATGAAATCCACGGCACGCGCGAGACCATCAGCACATCGCCCTGGCGACCATGCCCAAGGGCAAGCATCGCTGCGTAGGCTTTAACCAGCGCGTCGCGTCCGCCCGCTGTGCCAAGCACGTTGGCAGGTCCCCAGCCGGAGGCGGAGTCCAACTTCCAATATTGCTCAATGACCGATTTGCGGTACGCCTCCGTGCCAAAAGGCATATCATACGAAGTGCCATGTTCAAGTTGAAGTTGATGCGCGCGTTCAAGAATGGCTTTTGGCGTGCCGGGCAGGGATGCGCCGCCGTCGCCTTGCGAGGCGTCGAAAATCGTTGCGCCGGGGTTTTTCTCCACATACACTTTGAGCGATTTGTTGATGAGAAACATGCGCGAAGGCGGAATATCCATCATCGCTTTCAGGTGGTCGCTGACCGGCACGAGATTTTTTTCATCAACGGCAAAAACGGGGGTGGTGTTTGAAATGGACATGATGACTTCTCCTTAAGAAAAATGCCCCGACATTGGCGGGGCATTGGGTTAATAAGTCGGGCGGTCAAATTTGCTTAAGAAACGCCAACGCTCCGCTGTTTTTAAGCCAGCAGGGGCAAGGTTGGGGTTTGCATAAAGCAGGTTTAACATTGCAGGCAAGCATACCACCAGGACAAAAACGCGTCAAGAAAATTTGTTTTCACGCCGCTATCTTTCATCAGGCATGATAGCCGGCATTCGACAGGGGCGGCTTTTTCCAAAAAAACAAGGAATGCAACTCCTTGTTTTTTGACAAATTCAAGGAGTTCATGTATAGTGACTTTATGTTTAAGCGCTCTTGTGAACCTCTTACATAATCAATCAATTTATGCAAACATCTATTTTTGGAGAACATACGAACAGCAGGAAATTGATTTAATTGAAGAACGGGGCGGAAGATTGCATGGCTATGAAATGAAATGGTCAACGAACAAACCCGCCGCGGCTCCCCCGCTGTGGAGGGAAGCATACCCAAACTCCAGTTTTGAGCTGGCCACCCCCGATACATATCAAGAACTTATCCTTCCATAAAAAGAGAATATCAAAATGGACTTTAACGAATATCAAACCAAAGCGCGCGCCACGGCAAAATACCCAACCATCGGGCATGGCGTGGTGTACCCAACATTGGGGCTGGCAAACGAAGCCGGAGAAGTGGCGGGCAAAATCAAAAAAGTGTTTCGTGACAAAGGCGGCGAAATTTCAGAAGAAACCCGCGAAGCGCTCAAAGCGGAGCTGGGCGATGTGCTTTGGTATCTGGCGCAAACCGCCGCCGAGTTAAACCTCCCGCTCAATGACATTGCCGAAGCCAACCTTGCCAAACTGCTCGACAGACAGGCGCGGGGAAAAATTCAAGGCGACGGAGACAACAGGTAATTTTTGCAAGTTTTAAGCGTCAATTTTCATGAGAGTCTTAAACGTGAAACTTGACACTTTTGCAATGAATTTTAACCATATTCCAACACAGACTCCCCCCGCTTTTTGGTACAATGCCAGCAAGATTACAGGAGAAACACTATGGCTGGAATGGAAAGATTTACACAGCGTGCAAGGCGCGTGCTCAGCATCGCTCATCAGGAAGCAGAGCGCGCCCGCCAAAACAGTATTGGAACAGAACACCTTCTTTTAGGCTTAATCGAAGAAGAGGGCGGCGTTGCCGGGCGCGTACTGCGCGACCTTGGCATGACCATTGACCGCGTGCGCGAAATGATTCAGCGCATTACGGGGCCCTCTACAAATTTCGACCCCAACAAAATTGAGCTTGCCCCCGAAACGCAGCAAGTCCTTGAATATGCGGTGGATGAAGCCCGCCGCATGGGACATCACTACATCGGCACGGAGCATCTTTTACTGGCAATGGTGCGCGTGGAATCAACCGGCACTGAGGCGCTGCGCCGTCTTGGCGTTTCGGCGGAACAAATTCGCCGTCAGACGCGCCGCGTATTGAACGAATCTGCGCCCTCTTCGCCCGCCCCGGCAGGAGCGCAGTCCCGAGGTCCGCAGCAGGGACAGCAAGGTCCCAAAACGCCGCTGGTGGACCAGCTGGCTTCGGATTTGACCGCCAAAGCGGAAGAGAAAAAACTCGACCCCGTGATAGGCCGCCAAACCGAAATTGAGCGCGTCATTCAAATCCTTGCGCGGCGCACCAAAAACAACCCCGCGCTCATTGGCGAGCCGGGCGTCGGCAAAACCGCCATTGTGGAAGGGCTTGCCCAGCGCATTGTGGATGGCGACGTGCCAGCCCCGCTGATGAACAAGCGCGTGCTGCAACTGGATGTCGGTTCGCTGGTGGCAGGCACAATGTATCGCGGTCAATTTGAAGAAAGACTCAAACGCATCATTGACGAGTTAAAACAATCCGGCGCCATCCTGTTCATTGACGAGGTTCACATGCTCGTCGGCGCGGGGGCGGCTGGCTCCTCGGTGGATGCGGCAAACATTCTCAAACCCGCGTTATCGCGCGGCGAAATTCAAGTCATCGGCGCGACCACGCTCGAAGAATACCGCAAGCACATCGAATCAGATGCCGCGCTGGAACGCCGCTTCCAATCCGTTCAGGTGGATGAGCCGTCTGAAGACGAGACCATTCAAATCCTCAAAGGAATCCGCAGC
>DAOTZP010000119.1:0-4411 GCA_034434265.1 Anaerolineales bacterium
CTGCCCGCTTTTTTGCTCCGTGCCCGCTGTTTTATTTGAAACTCACAAAACTACGCGGGCAAATATTCGGCTGCCCATTCAATATCGTGCTTCTTCAACGTCTCGCGGGTTGGCGCGCCGTCCTCATTAAATCCTGCCATCTTATAGTAAGTGTTGAGCGCAAACTCCACTTCCTCATGCGTAAGCGCAAAACCGGCGGTAGGACCTGTGCCAGCCAGCGGCTTGAAGAACTTCTTGGGCAGTTTGTCGTCTTTGCGTCCAAACCCTTCGCGGGCATTGAACACGCGGAAGAGGTTAAGGCGGCGGCGTCCCACTTCCATTAATTCTTCAATCGTCAAATCCCAGCCGGTGACGGCGTTGAGCATGTTCACCGTATCCTTGCCGTCATACAACGTCCAGGTGGGACCGTAAACAAACTGGCAAAGTTCCGCCGAATCGAGCATGGAGTAAAACACTTCGGTTTCATACGCAAAGCGCACTTTTTCTTCCGTAAGGCTGTAAGCGGGCTGCGGCGAGCCAAGCCCAATTTGTTTCAAGCGGTCAAGGTTGAAATCGCCCACGCCTTCTTCATAATACGGGTCATGCTCGCTGGATTGATGGTCCGCGCCAAACGGGTTGACCGCATAAATCAGCGCAAGGCTGCGTTTTGCCTGCGGCATGTGCGCGGGCGCTTCCGCGCCCTTAACAGTGATGAGACATTCATCCGCGCCGTTGCCCCATTTTTGAGCCGCGCGCTCCGACCCCATGCCGAGCGTTTTGCCCAATTCCCCTTCGCCTTTGACGATTTTATACAAAGTTTGAATCATCGCATCCGCATTGCCAAATTTCAACTCAATGCCGTCCGTCTGTTCTTTGGTGATGATTCCTTTTTCATAACATTCCATGGCAAAGGCAATCGTCGCGCCTGCGGCAATGGTATCCACCGCATATTCATTGCAGATTTGATTCGCAAGCGAAACAGCCGCAAGGTCTTTTATGCCGCAGTACGAACCAAACGTGCCGAGCGTTTCATATTCGGGTCCGCCGTAACGCGGGTCCACCTTGTACGCGCCGTCTTTAATTTCCACCACGCGCTTGCATTTGACAATGCATGCATGGCAGGTATCGCGTTCTTTCAAAATCGTTTCCGCCATTTTCTCGCCGCTAATCGCCTCAAAGTCTTCAAACTGACCTTCGTTATAGTTGCGCGTGGGCAGCGTGCCAATGGTGTGATTGAAGGCAACGACAACAGCCGTGCCAAATTTTGCCAAACCATCCATATCGCCATTTTCGGGCAGCGCTTTGGGACCAATACGATTTAACTCGGTTAACGCTTTCGGGTTGGCAACTTCCACCTTCTTTGTGCCGCGCACTGCAACCGCTTTCAGGTTTTTGGAAGCCATCACCAAACCCATTCCTGTGCGCCCATTGTGACGATTGGACATGGACACAAGCGAAGAATACAAAACGCCATTTTCCGCGCCAATGCCATGATGCAAAATTTCCGCCTTCGGGTCAACTTCCTTGTGCAAAATGTCATCCACTTCGCCGGTCAGTTTGCCCATCAAATGCGAAGCGTCGCGCAGTTCATACGCGCCATCCACAATGGCAAGATACACCGGTTTTGCAGATTTTCCTTTAATGACAATCCCATCAAACCCGGCAAACTTTAATTCCGCAGGGAAAAACCCGCCGCCTTGCGAATCGCCAATGCCGCCGCTAATCGGCGATTTTGCGTTGGCGTTCAAACGGCTTTGACCGGAAATCGGCGCGCCAGTGGCGGGACCGGTGAACAATGTCAGCACATTTTCAGGAGAAAGCGCATCCGCGCCTTTGGGCATATCACGCAGAATATAATACATCCCCATTGCGCTGCCGCCAAGATATTTGCGGTAAAAAGCCTCATTTGGCTCCTCCACAGTCAGCGAGCCTTTTGTCAAATCCACGTGCAAAATTTTGCCGGTATAACCGTAAGGCATAAGTTCCTCCGTTTTTGATGTGTTTGGTTTACGCGGTTGAAATTATATCAATTCTCATACCCAGGCACAAACCCAAATTTCCGAAACAGACATACATTTGAAATTTGTGGCGCTTTTTCGACGAAAAGAACGCGGTTTTTTTCCAAAGGGGATTTTTTAACTGCTTTTTCAGTTTTTTCTTCCCCGCAAACGCGGGATAAAATTTGTCCTCCATGCGCTGTTACATGGAGGACAAAACATTGAACGATTACATTTCTTTGATGCCGTAAGGAAAGCCGTAATCAGCCATTTTATTCATAAAGACAGTCGGTTCAAAGGCTTCGGGTCCAAGCACGCCGGCGCCGCACCATTGACCATGTTCAATCAAATCCATGGCAATCACCGCGCTGAATGCCGTCTGCGCCACCACCGCCTGACAGCCCCACTTCTTCATGCACTGTTTGTTATCCGCCACTTGATAGAGATAAACTTCGCGCGGCTTTCCGTCCTTCTTGCCTTTCACCCAGGTTCCGGCGCAAGTCTTGCCGGACATTTTATCGCCCAAATGAGCGGGGTCAGGCAGACATGCGGCAACCACATCGCGCGGGGCAACCATCACGCCCTTGACGTTGATTTTTTCCTTGTTATCCAAGCCAAGCATGTGCAGGGTTTTCAATACACTGATGAATTGGTCGCCCAAGCCATACTTGAACGTGACGCGCTTTGTCTTTACCCAGCGCGGAACCAGCAGCACTTCTTCATGTTCCACGTTAACAACTTCAACCGGTCCAATTTCCGGAAAGTCAAACACCTCCGGCTCGGAGAACGGCACAGTGGTGAACCATTTGCCGTTTTCCCAAATGACAGGCGGGTTAAGGCATTCTTCAATGGTCGTCCAAATTGAAAAATTGGGGGCAAACTCATACCCTTCAATCTTAATATTCGAGCCGTCACGAATGCCCACTTCGTCAATTTCATCAAAAAGATGGTCTTGCGCGTATCGCGCAAAAACATCCGCCATGCCGGGTTCCACGCCAATTCCCACCAGCGCCAGCAAGCCCTTCTTTTTCCATTCTCTGGATTTTGCAAATTGATAGTCGCCCAGCTTTACGCCCGTCTTGTTGAACGGGTCTTTCGGGTGCGGCTTGGAGAGAGTCATTGCCATATCCATGTATGTCACGCCCGCTTCAAATGCCGCGTCAAAAATGGCTTCATTAAAAATCGGGTCCACCGAATTCATAATCAAGTCCACTTTGTATTTTTTGGCGAGTTTGATAATATCCTTTTTCTTGCTGGCGTCAATGAATTCCACCGGAAAGCGCTTTGCATTACCGCCCAGTTTCTTCTGCACTTCTTTTGCGCGTTTTACATTGAAATCAGCCAGAACCATTTGCTCCATCCACTCGCGCGGTTTTGCAATTGCCGCAATGGCTTCGCCAACTCCGCCTACGCCAACCAACAGGATTTTCATGATGCTTATTTCTCCATTTTGTTTTATAACCCTTCAAGGGTTAGATTTAACGTGAATGTAAAAAATCTTATACGTTAATAACGATTGTGGGGAACATTGTGAAAATTGGGGTCCAATGCAATCATCAACGACAATAAATACGCCTTGATAAACGTATCCCCTATGAGTTTGATATTGCGAACAAACGACTTCATCTTTTCCTTCTTAATTTTGGCTCTGCAAAACTCCCGTTTGGAGCGCAGACAAAGTTTTTGAACGGGCGGTTCGCCCGCTACAACCTAAAAATAAATTTCTTTGACAATTTTTAAGTGCATGAAAGATTCAGTCTCGCGCACGCCGTCCACCTTTGCAAGTTTTTCGGTCATAAATTTAAGCATGTCTTCATGGTCGCGGCAAAAGACTTCAATCATAATATCATACCGTCCGCTGACGACAACAATGTAAACAACTTCATCAAATTTGCCGAGTTTTTCAGCGACATCGAGCATTTTTCGCCCGTCAGTGCGGATGCCAATCATTGCCATGGTGCGCTTGCCCATCATCAACGGATTGGTGACAGCGACAACCTTCAAGTAGCCAAGTTTGACAAGGCGGTTGTACCGCTGGCGAATCATACCCGGGGAGACTTTTAAGTCCTCCGCAATTTTGGCAAACGCTTCCCGCCCGTCCGCGCGCATTGCCTCGATAATATGCAGGTCAATTGCGTCAAGGCTTTCGGAATGTTTTGTGTTTTTTATGTTATTCATAGCCATATTTTATGCTTTTTTTGTATAAAAGTCAAGGTTTTTATGACTTAAAATGATTTTTTACGGAAATAAATTAACTTTTAAGTTAAAAACTCCCCGACAAACACTGCCGGGGAGTTTTTTTGTTTGCAATATATATGATGTTATTCGCCGCCTTTGACCTCCACCCAAATATCATCATAAAGCGGGGTGGCGTCGCCTACATCCGCAATGCGATGTCCATTCGCAATCGCATCGGGGGGCGTATTGGTGATGGG
>DAOTZP010000120.1:0-2598 GCA_034434265.1 Anaerolineales bacterium
GCTGCTTGTGGCGCATGAAGACGTGGATAAAATCGCCTTCACAGGCTCCACCGAAGTCGGCAGAATCATCCGCAAGGTCACGGCAGGCACGGACAAAAAACTCTCGCTTGAACTTGGCGGCAAATCGCCGTTCATCGTTTTCGATGACGCCGATTTGGATTCCGCAATTGAAGGCATTATTGACGCCATCTGGTTCAATCAAGGTCAGGTGTGCTGCGCGGGCTCGCGCCTGCTGGTGCAGGAAGGCGTTGCAGAAACTGTGTACGCCAAACTCAAAGCCCGCATGGAAAAACTGCGCGTGGGCGACCCGCTTGATAAATGCGTGGATATTGGCGCGATTATCGCCCCCGTGCAGGTGGAGCGGATTGACGCGCTTGTGCAAATTGGAAAAAAAGAAGGCGCGGATTTTTGGCAGCCCGCCTGCGAATTGCCCGCGCAGGGTTTTTTCTACCCGCCGACCTTGTTCACCAACGTTGCGCCCGCTTCAACCATTGCCCAAGTGGAAATTTTCGGTCCCGTCCTCGCTGCCATGACCTTCCGCACGCCCGAAGAAGCGGTGAAACTCGCCAACAACACCCGCTACGGACTCGCCGCCTCCATTTGGAGCGAAGACATCAACCTCGCGCTCGATGTTGCGACTCAAATCAAAGCGGGAACAATTTGGATTAACTCCACAAACCTGTTCGACGCCGCATCCGGTTTTGGCGGCTACCGCGAATCAGGCTTTGGGCGCGAAGGCGGAAAAGAAGGATTGTTTGAATACGTCAAAAGAAAGGATGAAGGCGGAAGGATAAAGGCTGAAAAAAAATCCACCCGCACAAAAAACATTCATCCTTCATCCTTCATATTTCATCCTTCCATAGACCGCACCGCCAAACTGTTCATCAACGGCAGGCAAGCCCGGCCCGACAGCGGCTATTCGATTCAAATTTACGACCCCAAAGGCAGCCTCATCGGCGAAGTGGGGCAAGGCAACCGCAAAGACATTCGCAACGCGGTGGAAGCCGCGCGCGGCGCAGCCGAAAAATGGGCGCGCACCAACGGTCACAACCGTGCGCAAATTTTGTATTACCTTGCCGAAAACCTCTCGGCGCGAAGTGTGGAATTTGCAGCGCGGATTCAGCAGCAAACAGGCGCAGACGCGGATGCGGCAACAGACGAAGTGTATCAAGCCATCGAAATTTTGTTTGCAGCCGCAGCATGGGCGGATAAATACGATGGCGCGGTTCACAACGCCCCGATTCGCAGCGTTACACTCGCCGTCCCCGAAGCGCTGGGCGTAATGGGCATTTTGCTCCCCGATGACAAACCTCTTTTGGCGTTATGCCAGTTGGCGGGCTTTGCGCTGGCAATGGGCAATGCGCTGGTGGTTGTGCCTTCCTTATCCGCGCCGCTCACCGCCACCGACTTTTATCAAGTCCTCGAAACATCCGATGTTCCCCCCGGCACGTTCAACATCGTCACAGGCAATCGTGACGAGCTGGCGAAGACTCTCGCCGAACACGACGACGTGGACGCCATCTGGTACGCAGGCTCGCCCGAAGGCGCGGCATCCGCGCGGGCTGGCTCGGCAGGCAACATGAAGCGGACTTGGATTCTGCCCGCCAGCGGAATCCTTCCCGCGCAGGATGAAACCCTGCGTCACGCCACGCAAATCAAAAATATCTGGGTTCCTTATGGAGCATAAATTTATATGAAAAAATCCCTCCCGACTTTTTTTCTGCTGGCGATGCTGGTTCTGATTGGATGCGCCTCCCGCGTGGGAACAAACGCGGCGGCGCCGACCCGCAACCCGCATCTCGACCCGAGTTATTTTCTCACCGCAACCAATGTGCCGCCGATTACGCCGGTGAACACGCCCACGCTTGAAGGCAAGCTGGCAACCATCATCGCTTCTTTGGATATGGGCGGCGGGGGAGCGGGCTTTGCCGCGACCTTATACGCGCAGGAAGTGACCAGCGGAAAAACCTTTCACACATTTCTACCGGCGGGAATGCATGGCTTGGCTGTGCTGCCCACTTCGCCGCCGGTGATGTTTTCGGTGCAGGCGCCGGGGACGTATGTGTTTTACGCGCGGCTAATTAACGAACCTGATTCATATCATTACGGCGCAACCGGCTGCGGTCCCGCGCAAAATTGCGACAAGCACGATTTGATAGCGGTGGATGTATTGCCCGGCGTAACGTACCGCGTGGTGATTGCCGACCGCGCCGCGCTGCTGCCCGTCCGCGACCAGCCGGTGAATGTTCCATGGGTGAAAAGCTCGCCATAATTGGAATTTTTTTTAGGAGACTTGTATGCCAAAAAAACAAAAACCAAAACAAAAAAAGCATCAACAGCCTCAATCGGACAAACTCATTCAATACGCCGCCGTTGCGGTGATTTTGATTGTGATTGTGTTTTTTGCGTTTCCGTATTTGCAAAAACTCGTCTCATCATCGGCGCAGTCTTCCGCAAATGAAAATCCCCCCGCGTTATCCGAATCATCCGTTTGCGCGGCGTTTGATTCGATTCCCGTATCGGACCAGTACGAGCAGCCGCCCATGTCCATTGACACGACCAAGCAGTATTTTGCAACCGTTGTCATGGAAAACGGCG
>DAOTZP010000121.1:0-12101 GCA_034434265.1 Anaerolineales bacterium
ACAAGCAGCGCGCCCGTTTTGCCGTCGCCTGTGATGATGTTTAGCACGCCCGCAGGCAAAATGTTTTGGCAGATTTCCGCAAACAGCAGCGCGGTGAGCGATGTAAATTCGGCGGGTTTGAGAACAACGGTGTTTCCCATTGCCAGGGCTGGGGCAACCTTCCACGCCAGCATGAGCAGCGGAAAGTTCCAAGGAATGATTTGAGCAACAACGCCGATGGGTTCGTAATCGCGCAGTTCAGCGGACATTAACTGCGCCCAGCCCGCGTGATGATAAAAATGCCGCGCTGTCAAGGGTATGTCAATATCGCGCGTTTCGCGGATGGGTTTGCCGTTATCGAGCGTTTCCAGCACGGCAAACAGCCGCGCATGTTTTTGAATTTGACGGGCAATGGCGTACAACATTTTTGCGCGGACATGCCCCGCAGTTTTGCTCCACGCGGGGAAGGCTTTGCGCGCCGCGTTCACCGCCGCATCCACATCCTGCCGGCTGGCTTGGGCAATCGCCGCGAGTTTTTGCGCGTTGGCGGGGTTGATGGAATCGAAATATTTTTTTGGGGAAGGGTCGCGCCATGTGTTGTTGATGAACAATCCAAATTTATGGTTGTGCCGCGCCAGCCATTCGAGCGCGGGCGCGGAAGATTCGGGCGCGGGTCCATATTCAAGGGTTTGCATAATTTCTTGAATTTTCATTTCATTTCCTATGCTTCTTCCACGATTCCACAACCTCATCCAGCACATCGGACATGTAAAATTCCATCTCTTCGATGGATTGCGCGTATTGGCGGTAGAGCGCGGCTTCGTGCTTGCTGGAACTTAAATCGCGGTGAATCAAGTTTAACAAGGCAAGGCTTGAATTAATGTCAAGGGTTTGGGTGTCGAATAAAAATCGAAAGAGGGATAATTTATCCTGCACGGTTGCGGGGATGAAAAATTTCTTAAGTCGTTTTGCCATGCGCGCTTATTCCAGTTCGCTGATTATATCCGCAATGCTGTTCAAAACATCGCTTGCCGTCACCGCAGCGGAAGCGCCCAAGTCATCCGCCGCGAGCAAGCCCGCCTGCGCGTGAATGTACGCGCCCGCCACTGCCGCGTCGTAGGCATCCAGCCCTTGCGCGCGGAGTCCCACAATGACGCCCGCCAGCACGTCGCCTGTGCCTGCGCGGGCAAGCGCGGGCGTGGCAACCGGGATGATGGTCATTTTTCCATCGGGCGCGGCAATCGCCGTAAACGCGCCTTTCAAGACAATCACATGCCCCCATTGTTTTGCGTATTGCAGGGCAATCTCATTTCGGTTGGATTGAATTTCGTCCTTTGATAATCCCGTCAGCATGGACATTTCGCCCACATGCGGAGTCAATACCGTAGTGTGTTTCAGTTTTTCATGCCAGTTGGGAATTTGTCGAATGTGACGCAGCCCATCCGCGTCAATCACGGCGGGAAGGTTGATGTTGCCAATCACTTCTTCCACAAATTGTTGCGTGGAGGTGTGAAAGCCCAGCCCGGGTCCGAGCAAAAAGGCGGTGGCGCGGCGGACGGAATTCAACAAGTCGGCGGCGGCTTGCCCGGCAATAAAACCGGATTCATGCGGAAGCAAAACCCACGTCGCTTCGGGGAGATGCCCCGCAAGCGCGGCATGAAGCGGAGCAGGCACGGCAAGCGTCACCAGCCCTGCGCCAACGCGGTACGCCGCGCTGCCAGACAGATACGCCGCGCCCGTATAATTTAGCGAGCCAGCCGCAATCAAGGCGGTTCCAAATGCCCCTTTGTGGGAATCCAATTCGCGGTCGGGGAGCAAGCCCGAAACAAGATTCGCATCCGCGACTTCGATTTGCAAATCAGCAAACGCGGGGAGGTCGTCGGGCAGACCGATTTCCACGAGGGCAAGTTCGCCCAGCAATTCAAACGCGGGGAGTTTCAACATGCCCTGCTTGACAGCCGCCATCGTCACGGTCAAATTGGCGGGCAGGGCTTCGAGCGCGGCTTCGCCCGTGTCGCAATCCACGCCGGAGGGGCAATCCACCGCGACGATGTACGGCGGCTCATCCAAATCGGCAAGAATAAAATGGCACTGTTCGAGCGTTTTGGCAATTTGCTCTTTAAGCGGAAGTTTGATTCCCGTGCCGAGCAAGCCATCCAACAACACTTGCGCGGATACAAGCGCGTCATTCAGTTGATAAAAATCGGCGTCGCTTTCGGCGTAGATGACTTCGCCGCCCGCGCTTAAGAAGCGCGCGGTTAGTTCGTCATTTTTCCCCCGGTTGAGAATGTACGCGCGCGCCGTCCAGCCCGCCTCCACCAGATAGGTCAGCGCCACGAGCGTATCGCCGCCGTTGTTGCCCGCGCCCACCAAGCCGAGCGCTTCGTTCCAATCTTTATCAAACGCAATATGTTCAATCTGTTGGGCAAGCCCGCGCCCGGCATGTTCCATCATCTCGGCATACGAAACGCCGCTTGCATTGGCTTGCTTTTCAATTTCACGCATTTGATTTACAGTGACAAGTTTCATAACCCAATTATAACCAACGTGATACAATTTTTTATTCCACATCATCAGGAGAAGGCGCATGACCAACACGGCGGATGTAATCATCATTGGCGGCGGGGCGCACGGCGCGAGCCTTGCTTTTCACCTTGCGCGGCGCGGCGTGAAAGTAATTGTATTGGAAAAAAATTTCATCGGCGCGGGCGCAACCGGGCGCTCCAGCGGATTGGTGAGAATGCACTACGATACCGAAGTCGATTCGCGGCTGGCGTGGGTTTCGTTTCAATATTTTCAAAATTGGAAAGAGATGGTCGGCGGCGAATGCGGGTTTACGCGCACGGGCTTTGTTCAACTTGTGGCGGCAAAAGACACCGAAGCCTTAAAGAAAAATACCGCCATGCATCAAGCCATTGGCATTCCATCTTTTTTGATTACGGGCGATGACCTGAAACGCCTTGCGCCTTACATGAAAACGGAGGATGTGGAACTCGCCGCCTACGAACCGGAATCCGGGTATGCCATGCCAAGCGATACCGCCAACGCGCTGATGAACGCGGCAAAGGAAAAAGGCGCGCGGCTGGTACAGAATTGTTCCGTAACGGGGATTGAAACGGCTGGCGGAAAAATCGCGGGCGTGGATTCAAATCGGGGCTTTTTCTCCGCCCCGGTGGTGGTCAACGCCGCGGGCGCGTGGGCTGGCAAAATCAACCAACTGGCGGGGGTGGACATTCCATACAACACTTGGAAACATGCCGTGATGATGATTCAACGCCCAAAGGGAATTGGCAGTTCGCATTTGACGGTGATTGATTTTCCCAACCTGCTTTATTTTCGCCCGGAAGGCGGCTTGACCTTGGTGGGCTTGGAAGACTCCAACCCGCTGGGCGAATCGCCGGATGGAGACGCCGACCACGCCGCCAAAGGATTCGTTGAGCGCGCCATTGACCGCATTTGCAAACGCATTCCCGCGATGGAAAACGGCGCATTGCACAGCGCCCACAGCGGGTTTGACGGCATTACGCCCGACCAACATTCGCTGCTTGGCGCGGCGGGACCGGATGGCTTCTATCTCGATTGCGGTCACAGCGGAACAGGGTTCAAAATTTCGCCCGCTGCCGGTTTGTGCATGTCCGAATTGATTTTGGACGGCGAATCCAAAACGGTGGATATTTCACCGCTCTCGCCAAACCGCTTTGCGGAAGGAAAACATTTGAAAGGAAATTACGAAAGTATTTGGAGTTAATGCCATGATTTGACCGCAGACCACCGACCATAAACCGTATATTGTCATTTCGAGCGCAAGCGGGAAATCTTTGCCTTGTTATCCAAAGATTTCTCCTCGCTTTCTCTCTCTCACTTGTTCGGAGCCAAGCACGTCGAAATGACAATTTATCCCACTTTATTCTCTACTCTCCAACTCCCCCAACCCCAACTCTTTCAACTTTTCTTCGGTGGGCATTCCCGTTTCTTTATGCCAGCCGCGCGCTTCGTAATACGCGGAGAGCATGGCTTGTAAATCCGGCGCAAAGCCCGCCGCGCCGCCTTCGGCATAAGGCTGCAACAATGCTTTTGGAAGCGTATCGTTTGCGCGGGTGAGTCCCATGTTGCGGTTGATGAGCCGCTTAATGTTCCATCCGCGCTCGCCGCATTTCATCATATCTTCAATCGTCCAGTCATACCCGCAGGCGGCGTTGACCAAATCCACTTGCATTTGCGGGTCCACATTGGCAAAGATGCACATGACAAACGAGTTAAAAAACGTCCGCCAGTTTTGATGCCTGGCGACATTGGCGGCTTTTTCCGCCTGCGCGTGGCGGTCAAAATATTCAATGCCAAGTTTCTCGTGGATGTGTCCCCAATCTACAAAGAAATAATCCGACTGGTTGTGGCACGCGCCGCGCGGACTGGTGGCGTAGGAAATCGCCATGCCCGAAACGCCGCGCGGGTCATGGTAGGCAACCTCCAAACCGTTCACCTGCACGGCTTCGTCTTCCGCGCCAAAGGCTGCGCCAAACCGCCGCGAGCCGTTTGCCAGCGCGTCGCCAATTCCCTCGCGCCGCGCAATCATGCGAATCAACTGACGCGCCGCCATAAAACTTCCCCATGCAAGTTCCAGCCCGCCCGTATCGGCTTTGGTGATTTTTCCCATTTCGTACAAGTGAAACGCCAAACCAATCGTATTACCGGCGCTGATGGTATCCATGCCGTATTTATCGCACAGCTCGCCAAGCCGCGTCACTTCGGTTAAATCATCAATCAACAGATTGGGACCAAACGAAACAACTGTCTCATATTCGGGACCTTTGCGTTTGGCGCCGTCGCCCAAGTTCACCACGCGCCCGCACGCAATCACGCAGCCATGACACGCGCTCTGCCCGACCAAAATGCTCTCGGTCATCTTTGCGCCGGAGACGTTATCCACACTGGGGAACGCGCCCTGATGGTAATATTTTGCGGGCATTGCGCCCATATACTCTGCGTAATTTGCCACGCCAGACGTGCCAAGTTCGCGCAGCACTTGGGTTTCGTTATCCTGCTTCAAGGCGCGGTTCGCATCGGAACGAAGCGCGGCATAACGCGCCTCGTCATTCACCGCGATTTTTTTCTTTCCATGCACGGCAATGGCTTTTAGGTTTTTCGCGCCCATCACCGCGCCCAAACCGGTGCGTCCCGCCATTCGTCCGTGGTCACAGGCAATGGAAGCAAACAACACGCCGTTTTCGCCCGCCTCGCCAATACATGCGACTTTTGCCCCTTTGGCTTGAATCAGCCCGCGAATTGATTCCTGCGTCTCGTACACATCCTGCCCCCAAACAGACGCGGCTTCCCTCACCTCGACCTTTCCCTCATTTATCCAAATGAATACCGGCTTCGGGGCTTTGCCCGTCACCCACAAGCCGTCATAACCCGCCTTGCGGAGCTCCACGCCCCAAAAGCCGCCGATGTTGGATTCAGCCCACAGCTGCGTGGCGGGGCTTTTTCCGCATACCACTGCGCGCCCTGTGGTGGGACCGTTTGTTCCGCTGAGGGGTCCGTTCAAAAACAGCAAGGGCGCATCCGCCGAGAGGGGATTCAAATCGCGCGTGAGGGAGGGGTATAAAATCCGCGCGGCAAGCGAAGCTCCGCCAAGAAAGTCCCGTTCCCATTCGGCGGGAATCACATACTCTTCAATCGCGTTATTGGTGAGGTTGATTTTTAAGATGGGCTGCATAAAGGTTGAAAGGGTAACTTAAGTTTTGAGCTTGTTAATTTGCAAACTCACAAAATTTCTTTGGTGGTTTCCTGCGCCACGCGGACAAAGTCCAGCACGGTTGGCACATTGCGCATCATATAGCCCATGTTGCCGCTGACTTTTAACTTCATGGTCATCATGGCGGTCATGGGGTTAAGTTTGCCCGTCAGCACGGCGGTGATGTCGCTGTATTTGGCGTTGAGCGTAAAGACGGGTTTGTATGCGGCGGGGTCGGGGTTGTATTCCGCCTTGCGGCACGAGCCATGCCACAAGTCCAAATAAAACTTAAGCGGCTCTTTCAAGTTGCCGTCCGGCTCAATGTTAAAAAGCAAATCGCCTTCCCAGTTTTTGGCAACCTCGCGGTATTTTTCATCGGCGTTGAGGTTCGCTTCCAACTCTTTCAGCCATTCGGGGCTGGGAAAAATTGCCGTCATATATTCCTCCAAAATTAAGATAACCCAAGTTGCTACCCTTGCTTAATTTTTACCGCAGAGGCGCGGGGGACACGGAAAAATTCATTAAAAACTCTGCGCCCTCTGCACATTGGCGGTTCAAAACAGGCAAAATCCTTCTTCCCGTTTGAAGGCGGCAACTTGCGTTAAGATAGCCAATTTTACCATTACGGAATTATGTCCAAAATGTCCTTGACAAATGAAAAAAATAGTCTATGCTTAATTACGCCGATGACATTCATCGCGCGGCAGTGAAATTCATTGCCATTTTATTTTAATTTCTCTTGGAGGAGAAAACATGAAAAAACTTTTGGTTGTTGCAAGTTTGCTTGTGATTGTTTCGCTTGCGCTTTCCGCGTGCGGCGGAGGCGGAAACGCAGGCGGCGGGGATTTGCTCGCGCAAATTAAACAACGCGGTTATATCCTCATCTCCACCGACCCGAACTACGAGCCGCAATCCTTCCTGAATACGGAAGGCAAGCGCCCGGCCGATACCAAATGCCCGGCGGACGCATTGACCACAGCGGAAATGCAAGGCTTTGATGTGGATGTTGCCAAAGCCATCGGCGACGGGCTGGGCGTTGAAACCTGCTTCGCCACCCCCGCTTGGGACGCCATTACCGCCGGAAGCTGGGCGGATAAATGGGATATGAGCGTCGGCTCGATGACCATCACCGTGGACCGCCAAAAAGTGCTTGATTTTAGCGTTCCGTACTATTACACTCCGGCTGTGGTTGCCGTCGCCGCTGATTCCGGCATCACCTCGCTGGATGGGCTTGCCGGTCAAGCGGTTTGCGTCGGAACCGCCACCACATACGAAAGCTGGTTGAATAACGATATGGCAGCGCTCGGCTTGCCTGAATCTTCCATTTATGCCAAAGCGCCCGCCAACATCACCGTCGTTCCATTGGAAACCGACCAGGAATGCGCCCAAGCCATTGCCGCGGGACGCAAAGACTTTGTGGCTTACGTCACCTCCGGCACTGTGGTGGATGCCAACCTCGCCGCAGGAATGCCTGTTGTAAAGCTGACAACCGTGTATTCCGAAGACCTTGCCGCCGCTTTTGATAAATCCGCCAGCGCCGATACCGCCTCGTTGCGCGCCGAAGTGGATAAAATCATCACCGCCATGCACAACGACGGGCGTCTTTCCGAACTTTCCATGCAATGGTTCGGCGAAGATTTAACCCAATCTCCCAAGTAAAATCATCCGTTCAAAGGAAGCGGCTTTTCATGCCGCTTCCTTTTATTTTATTTTTTCAGTCATAAGTGGTTGTTCGAATGTTTTTAGAAATCCATTGACGTAGTCGGCATTCTCATACGCCGACGTGGACGTTGGAGAACGTCCACTGTGCGTCCAAGTTTGGCGCGTTCCGCGCATTGAAAACACCGGTTAGGAGAATCGGCATGAGTTTCTTTTCCAAAAAACAGGAAGCCCCCAAATCGCAAGCCGAATTACTATATGAACTGCAAAAGCGCAAAGAAATGCACTTTAAGACAAATGTCGCGCTTTCATGGTTCATGCTGGTTTTAATTCTCATCTTTTTATTCAGCGGACAAAGCTTGCAAATCGGGTCGTTCACCTTCAACACCATCAAGGTGGACACCGAATTCATGTTGAATGAAATTGACTTCATCGCTGAAGGGCTGGGCGAAACCATCCGCATTTCAGTTCTGTCCATCATCCTTGCCATGCTGCTCGCGCTGCTTGCGGCGCTGGGCAGGCTTTCCACCTTTCCCCCAATTTACGCGCTAAGCACCTTTTACGTCTCGCTCATACGCGGCACGCCGCTTTACCTGCAAATTTTCTTCTTCTTTCTCGCCCTGCCCCAGCTGGGAATTATTCTTCCCGGGCTTGCGGCGGGCGTGCTGGCGTTGGGGTTAAATTACGGCGCATACATGTCCGAAATCTTCCGCGCGGGGCTTGCCTCGGTGGGAAAAGGGCAGCGCGAAGCCGCCGCCGCGCTTGGCATGACGCCCGGTCAAACCATGCGGCGCATCATTTTGCCTCAAGCCCTGCGCTTTGCCATTCCGCCTGTTGGCAATGAATTCATCGCCATGACGAAAGACTCCGCTCTGGTAGCCGCCACCGGTTTCGTTCACGAGCTCATGTGGCGCGCCGTTAAAGTCGGGCGCGCGCAATTCCACAACCTTGAAGCGCTCATCATGGCTGCCTTGTTCTACTGGGGATTGACCATCATCCTTTCCTACATTCAAAGCCGGGTTGAAACCTATCTTGCCAAAGGAGACCGATAACATGGCAACGCCGATTGTAAAAATCTCCAACCTCGAAAAATATTTCGGACGCTTGCACGTCCTCAAAAACATCAACCTTGAAGTGCCGGAACGCGAAGTGCTCTGCCTGATTGGGCGCAGCGGCTCCGGCAAAAGCACCCTGCTGCGCTGCATCAACTTTTTGGAAGAACCCTCGCACGGCGAAATCGAAGTCGCCGGAATCAAAGTGGAAGGGGGGGAAAAAGGCGCGCTGCACCGCCAGCTCATTCACGACATCCGCTTGCAAACCGGCATGGTCTTTCAAGAATTCAACCTCTTCCCGCACATGACGGTTTTGGAAAACGTCATCGAAGGTCCTGTCACCGTCAAAGGCATGGACAAAAAAGCCGCCATCGAACTTGCCAAAAAAAACCTTGACAGCGTGGGCATGTTATTCAAAAAAGACGAATACCCCATGCGCCTTTCCGGCGGGCAAAAACAGCGCGTTGCCATTGCCCGCGCTTTAACCATGGAGCCCAAAGTCATGCTCTTCGACGAACCCACCTCCGCGCTCGACCCGGAACTCATCGGCGAAGTCATGAACGTGATGAAAAAGATTGCCTACGACGGCATGACGATGATTGTCGTCACCCACGAAATGGGATTTGCCCGCGATGTGGCGGATAGAGTGATTGTCATGGCGGAAGGCGAGCTCATCGAAGACGCCAAACCCGAAGAACTTTTCTCCAACCCCAAAGACCCGCGCACCAAAGCCCTGATTGACCGCTACCGCAACGAAGGCGCTCAACAACAATGATTGCCATTACGCGCAAAATCAGCCCGCGCTTTAACGAATGCGAAATCACGCACATTGAACGTGTCCCCATTGACCTTGAAACAGCCCGCGCCCAACACGCGCAATACGTTCAGGCGCTGCAAACGCTTGGCTGTCAGGTCATCGAATTGGAAGAAGAACCCGCCCTGCCGGACTCCGTCTTCGTGGAAGATACCGCTTTCATCCTCAACGAATGCGCGGTCATCACCCGCCCCGGCGCCAACTCGCGCAAGCCCGAAGTCGAATCCATCGCGCAGGTTTTATCCGCGTACCTGCCGCTCATCCGCATCACCGACCCCGCCAGCGTGGACGGCGGCGACGTGCTTGTCATGGGAAAAAATATTTATGTCGGCATGTCCACGCGCAGCAACCAAAGCGCGCTTGGGCAACTGCAAATTGCGCTCGACCAATACGGCTACAAAATTTTCGGCGCGCAAATGCGCGGCTGCCTGCACCTTAAAACCGCAATAACCAAAGTGGATGACGAAACGGTTTTAATTAACCCCAACTGGGTGGATGTTTCGCACTTCAAACAATTTAACTGGATTGAAGTGGACGCGCGCGAACCCTTCGCCGCAAACTGTCTGCCCGTTGGCGGAAAAATCATCTACCCTGAGGCGTTTCCCGCCACCCGCGAAAAACTGGAAAAAGCCGGTCACGCCGTTCACCCCATCACAGTGGATGAGCTCGCCAAAGCCGAAGGCGCGGTCACTTGTTGCAGTTTGATTTTGCCAAATTCATAATCCGCTTACCCCAGCGCGTTTTTTGATTTATAAGCCGCAATTTGCTCTTCTGAAAAATTCAACTCGCGCAGCGCTTCCTCCGTATGCTGACCTTTCAGCGGCGGAGGAAGTTTATATTCCACCGGCGTTTCGCTCATCTTAAGCGGCGAACCAACCAGCGTCAAATCCCCAACTGTGGGATGCCGCATCGTCACCAGCATTTCACGCTCAGCCACATGCGGCATGGCAAACACTTGACCCAAATCATTAATCCGCCCGCAGGGAAGTTTATTCTCCAATGCCGACATCCATTCATCCACCGTTTTGGATTCAAAAATTGGTTTCAACAGCGGAATCAAAATATCGCGGTTTTCCACGCGCGCGGCGTTGGTTGCAAAACGCGGGTCGCGCGCCCATTCCGCATGACCCATCTCCGCGCACAATGCCTCAAACTGTTTATCGTTCCCAACCGCCACAACAAACCAGCCGTCGCCCGCCTTAAAACTTTGATACGGCACAATATTCGCGTGCGCGTTGCCGTATCGTTTGGGAAGCCTGCCCGAAACCAGATAACCGCCCGCCACGTTTGCCAGCCAGCCCAGTTCGGATTCAAACAACGAAATATCAAGAAACTGACCGCGCCCTGTTTTTTCGCGCGCTTGCAATGCGGCTAAAATTGCAATCACGGCATTTTGTCCGGCGAACAAATCCGCAATGGCAACGCCGGTTTTCATCGGCTCGCCTTCGGGTTCGCCTGTGACGCTCATAATGCCGCCCATCGCTTGAATGATAAAATCATAGCCGGGCTTGTCGCGCAGCCCGCCCGTTTGACCAAACCCGCTAATCGAGCAATAAATCAGGCGCGGATTTTCCCCGCGCAGAGAATCAAAATCCAGCCCAAATTTTTTCAGCGTGCCGGGACGAAAATTCTCCACCAGCACATCGCTCCGCAGCGCAAGGTCGCGGATGATTTTTTTGCCCTCCTCCGTTTTCAAGTTAATCACCACATCGCGCTTGTTGCGATTAACGCACAAATAATACGCGCTCTCGCCGCCCGCAAACGGCGGACCCCACGCGCGGGTTTCATCGCCTTCGGGCGGCTCCACCTTTATCACATCCGCGCCGAGGTCGCCCAAAATCATCGTACAATAGGGACCAGCCAGCACGCGGGTTAAATCCAACACGCGAATTCCAGTTAATGGCTGCATGATACTCCTGTAATTGTTTTACAAAATTATGAAACGCGACTTATATTTTAGCAAACCCCTGATGAACGCGGCGGGAACGCTTGGGTTTAGCCCGGACCTGCGGGATATTGAAAATCTCGGCGGTCTAAAAAATTTCGGCGCGTTTGTCACCAACCCTGTTTCGTTTCGTCCGCGCCTGCCCGCATCAACGCCGCAAGTGATTCCTTACAGCGGCGGCGTTCTCATGCACACGGGGCTTCCCAACGCGGGCATTTCCGCCGTCATTAAAAAACACAGCGCAAAATGGAATCGCGCCGATATTCCCATCATCGTTCATCTTATGGCGGACCGCCCCGAAGAAACGCAGCAAATGACGCGCGCTTTGGAAAATATTGAAAACGTGATGGCGGTGGAACTTGGTTTCGCGCCGCTGCTTTCCGACGACATCATCTTATTAAATTTGGAAATGTGTTTGGGGGAAATTCCGCTGATTTTTTCTTTGCCTGCCGAGCAGGTTTTGACCTTGGGGGCAAAGTTGATTCAGCGGGGAGCGGACGCGGTTTCAATTGCCAACCCGCGCGGCGCGCTCATGAATGGCGAAACGCTCATCACGGGCAGGCTGCATGGTCCCGCAAACTTTCCCCGCGCGTTGGAAATTGTCCACACCGCCAGCCGCATTCACATCCCCATCATTGGCGCAGGCGGCGTGTGGAGCGAACAAGACGCAGCGGATATGATTTCAGCGGGGGCAATGGCGGTTCAAATGGATATTGGGTTGTGGAAATCAAAATAAATAAAACAGCCCCGCTTCGCAGCAGGGCTGTTTTGAATCAGCGGTAATTAGAGAATTACAACTTCGGCAGCCTGAAGACCCTTGGGACCTTTTTCGATGGAAAATTCCACCTTCTGTCCTTCTTGCAGGTTCTTGAAGCCATCAGCTTTGATGGCGGAGAAGTGAACGAACACATCCGCGCC
>DAOTZP010000122.1:0-5503 GCA_034434265.1 Anaerolineales bacterium
CGAACCAAAGGCAAACCAGCGCAGCAGTTTTGTTTCTTCGCTTGGGAGGAAGAGCATGAGCAGCGCCGCGATGGTCGGCAGAAAGAGGATAAGGCTGAGGAGATTAGTGTTCAAGTCCATTATGCGCTCCTAACCAGCATAAAGAGCAAGCCGCCGATGACAAAGAGCAGGATGAGCGAAAGCAAAACGTATTGCTGAACGCGTCCCGTTTGAATGGGGCGCAAGTTTTTACCAACCGCATAGGTGGAGTTGGCAACGCCATCGCCAATCAGTTCGTTCACAATCGGCACGTCAAACCAGTTGCGGATTGCGTAGCCAAGCCCGCCGGTGATGGGACCAAAGACATGCAAAATGCTGTCTATCACGCCTTTGTCCATCCACTTGTAGACCACCACTTCGGAGAACTTCAACGCGGGTTGAATGAAAACGAAGTCGTACAGTTCATCGAAGTAGTATTTGTTTTTGAGGAAGCCGATTTGCAGTTTATCCTGCTCAACCGATTTAACATTGCGATAGACCAGCCAGCCCAAAGCAAGCCCGCCAAGAGCAACAACCAAAGAAGTGAGCAGGGGAATCCAACTGAATTCGGGGGTCTTCGGCGGATGCGGAAGGGTATGCCCGACAAAGTCATGGAACCAGTTGGGGAAAATTCCGCCAATAAGCGGGAAATGTTCGGGGATGCCAACCCAGCCAAAAGCAACCGCAAAGACAGAAAGAACAACGAGCGGGGTGGTCATTGTCCACGGGGTTTCGTGCGCGTGTTTTGCTTCTTCCGTGCGGGGTTCGCCGAGGAAGGTCAGCGTAATTTGGCGCATGGTGTAAAAGGCGGTCATAAACGCGGCAATGGCAAGCGTGGCAAACAAAATGTAGTGGTGATGCGCCCAAGCGTCCGCGAGAATTTCATCCTTTGACCAGAACCCGGCGGTGACCAGCGGAAAACCGGCAAGCGCAAAACCGCCGATGACAAAGGTCCAAAAGGTGACGGGCATTTTGTCTTTCAAACCGCCCATGTTGTACATATCCTGCGGGTCCACTTTATGATTGCCGGTGTGCAATACGCCGTGTTCCATGCCGTGAATGACCGAGCCGGAACCGAGGAAGAGCAGCGCTTTGAAGAAAGCGTGTGTAATTAAATGGAAGGCGGCGGCAACATACGCGCCAATGCCGAGGGCGGCTATCATAAATCCCAGTTGGGAAATGGTGGAGTAAGCCAAAACGCGCTTGATGTCGTTTTGCGCGAGGGCAATCGTTGCGGCGAAAATCGCGGTGAATGCGCCGATGAACGCCACGACGGTCATGGTCTTTTCATCCAGACTGATAAGCGGGAACATGCGGATGACCGCGTACACGCCCGCAGAGACCATCGTTGCGGCATGAATCATCGCGCTGACTGGGGTGGGACCTTCCATCGCATCGGGTAGCCAGACGTGCAGCGGGAACTGCGCGGATTTGCCCACCGTGCCAATGAAGAGCAACAGACCAATCAAGCCAGCCGCCGAAAGCCCAAACACGCCCGAAGGAACAGACGCGAGGGCATGAAGGGTTGCTTCGTCAAAAATTTTGCTGAACGATAAACTTCCCGTCACACTATACAGGTAGGCAATGCCGATGAGCATGAACACATCGCCGATGCGGGTGGTCATAAAGGCTTTGATTGCGGCATTGCGCGCGGAGATTTTTCCGTACCAGAAGCCGATGAGCAGGTAGGAGCACAAGCCCATGATTTCCCAGCCGACAAACAAAGTGAGGACATTGTCGGAAACAACCAGCGTGAGCATTCCAAACGCGAACAAACTGATAAAGGCAAAGAAGCGCGAGTACATCGGCTCAACGGAAGGCACCGTGTGACCGTGAACCGTTGCGCCATGCGGGGGAAGCCCTTTGTGGTCGTGGTCGCCAGCGGGTTGACCGAAGTTGTGATAGCCAACGCTGTACAGGAAAATCATCAGCACCGTCCACGCGACGAAGAACAAGACAATCGCGGAGAGCGGGTCAATTTGCACGCCGATTTCCAGCCAACGATTGCCTGTGGGCAGCCATTGAATGGAAGAATGGAACGGGTGTTCGCCGAGATGCTCCTCGCCCACTGCGCGGAAGAAGACAATCATCGCGCCCAGCCATGAGAGGAACGCCGCGCCAATGGCAACCGTGTGACTCAATGCCTTGTTTTTGTTGGTGAACAACACAATCAAGGCGAATGAAATCAACGGCGGAAGGGGAATTAACCAAATTAAGTTTTCAGTCGTCATAATCATCCAGCCTACCACTTCAACATATCCAGTTCTTCCGCAATCACCGTGTTGCGGCGGCGATAAACGGAGATAACCAAAGCCAAGCCGACGGAAACTTCGGCGGCGGCAACGGCAAAGATGATGATGGCAAAGACCTGCCCGGTCATTTGCATCACATCGCCGTAACGCCAAAAAGCCACAAGGTTGACATTGATTGCATTGAGCATCAATTCAACGCCGAGCAAAATGGCAACCGCGTTTCTGCGGGCAAGCGCGCCAAACAACCCAATGCTAAAAAGCGCGGCGGAAAAGAGCAAATACCACGAGAGCGGAATCATCTGATGCGCCTCCTATTTCTTATTGAATGCAAGATATACCGCGCCAATCATTGCCGCCAGCAGAAGAACCGAAGCGACTTCAAAAGGCAGCACATAACCATTGACGGATGTAAGGGCTTCGCCGAGCGCGTCAACTGCGTCGAACCCGGCGGGCATGTTTGCGGCGGTTTTGGAAAGCCCGCCCCAATTAAGCAGGATGGAGAGCAGCCCGCCAAAGGTGAGCAAGGCAACCAGCGCGCCGAGCCACCAGTTTTTGTTGTGCTGCGGACCGCTGTCGCGCATGTCCCTGCGGGTGAGCATGACCGCGAAGATGAAGAGAATGGCAATCGCGCCGATGTACACCACCACCTGCACCACGGCGATAAACCCCGCGTTGAGGATGGCGTATATCGCCGCCACGCCGAACAAGGTCGCCACAAGCCAAAGCGCGGCGTGAATCAGGTTGCGGGTGGTGACCACCAGCAGACCGGTCATCAAAGTTGCGCCAGCAATAACAAGGAAAATGATTTGTTCTGTCGTCATAACCTACTCCTAATGATGTGCCTCAACGGCGGCGGGCTTTCCTTCCACTTTTTCCCGTTCATTGCGGCTGAGGGCGCGGGCAACTTCAAGCGCGAGCCAAGCCACAACAATATTGGAAAGGAACATGCCCAGCGCATACAACCACGGCGCAGCGCCTTTGAGCAGCGCGTTCATCAACGCGGTGACCATCAGCAGGACAAAGGAAAGCGGCGTGAGGAAGACCCAGTTGAATACAAGCATCTGGTCAATGCGGATGCGCATCATGGTGTATTTGACCCACATGATAATCCAGTAGCCCAGCAGGGCTTTGACGAGGAAAATCAAAACCGCAAGAAAGGGGCTGACCTGTTCAAGACCGAAGAAGCGGTAGCCGCCAAAGAAAAGGATGCCCCAAATGCCGCCGAAGGTCATGGCGTGCAGCAGCTCGCCTGCGTAGAACATGCCGAACTTCATGCCGGAATATTCAATGTTGAAACCAGCCACCAATTCGGATTCGCCTTCGGCAAGGTCGAAGGGCGCGCGCCCCAACTCGGCGATGATGGCAATGAGGAAAATCAACGCGCCAAGCGGAGAGAGGACAAAATACCAAAGCCCGCCCTGCGCTTGAATGATGTCGTTCATGTTCATCGAACCGGCAAAAATGGTGGGAATCATCAGCATGGCAAGCATGGGAACTTCAAACGCAACCATCACCGCCACCTGACGAAAACCGCCAATGAGCGCGAACTTGTTGTTTGAAGACCAGCCGCCCATGATAATGGATAGCGTGCCGATGGCGCCCGCCGCAATCAGGAACAGCACACCGACGTTTAAGTCCACGCCGAGCATGACGGGCGCAAGCGGAATCACCGCCCACACAATCAAAACCGACATCATGGAAAGAATCGGGGCAAGGTTATACACCACCTTGTCCGCGTTTGCGGGCGTGGTATCTTCCTTGATGATGAGTTTGATAATGTCGGCAAAGGGTTGAATCAAGCCGAAGGGTCCCAAGCGGTTGGGTCCAATGCGGTCTTGAAAACGCGCCACCACTTTGCGCTCAATCCAAACAAGGAAGATGTCAATCACCATCAGGATGACAACCAGCAGCATGATGCCGAGAAAGACCACCAACACATGCGAAGCGGTTGCGCTCATGCCCCAGTCCACAAATACGCCTTCCAGCCAGTCCGCGGCAACTTTAAGAGGGTCAGTCCAAAAATTCATAAATCGCTCCTATAACACAAACAAAAGGCTGAAAGGATTTATCCTATCAGCCTTTTTTATTTCATACATACAATCTACACCCACTCCAACATGCCCTTGCGCCATGCATAAAGCAAACCAATGACAAGGATGGAGATGAAAATGATGCCTTCCACAACGGCATATAAACCCAACATGCCAAGTTTAACAGCCCACGGGAAAAGGAAAACCGCTTCCACGTCAAAGACAAGGAAGACCAGCGCAAAAATGTAATACTGCGCCTTAAACTGCACCCACGCATCGCCTACGGCTTCAATGCCGCACTCGTATGTGGATTGTTTCAATGGATTGGGCTTTTTGGGACCGAAAATAAAACCCGCCGCAATTGCGCCAATTGGAATAATGGCGCCAACCGCCATAAATAATAAAACATACAGCCATTCGTTCATTGGGAAACTCCGTGTGAAATGCTGGTTTTACCGAAAAGTCGTTTGTTCCATGCGGTACAAACGGAAAGATTTTACCATATAGACAAAAGACCCCTGTCAATTTTTTGGGTGATATTTGTCATATATTTTCGGATTTATCCCGCGTTTTTCTTCTCTTTCTTTTCCCCCAAAAGAACTTAAGAATATCCTCCAAAAACGGGAATCCCACCACCCCGCTGATAAACGACCCGATGACTCCGCCCGCGCGGGCGAAATTCACCGACAGCCCGAAGAAATCTACCGCGCGAATTTCAATAATCTGGGCGGAAAGGGGAACGCGGTCTGTTTCGCCGGTGGAGCGATTCGTGAACCCCAAATGCAGCCAGACCGTCCCGCGATATTCGCCCACCTCGCGCGGCGCAACGCTCCAATAAAAGGTTGCCGATTGTCCGCGTTGGAGGGGTTGATAGGTGACGCCCGAAGGTTGAACATCCATGCCCGCAAGGTCAAACCGCGCTTCGGCGGTGACATTGTGCGTATCGTACAAATCCTGAATTTGAACCGTCTGCCCGGTGATGACATTCCCCTGAAATTCCGCCGTTGGCGTAACGCCGCCCAAGTCATCCACTTCAAGCGTGAGGCGGACGGTTTCGCTCTCCCCAATGCGGATGCGCATTGGAAATTCAAAGGTCAGGCGGCGCAATTCGTAAATCATCGCGGGCTGGGGCTGCGGCGCGTAAATCGTTGCAGCGGGCAAAGGCAGCGCAGCCGTAGGAAGGATGAACGCGGTTTCCGCAGG
>DAOTZP010000123.1:0-11998 GCA_034434265.1 Anaerolineales bacterium
CCCGTCATGTGCGGAAGGTTGTTATCCACCAAAATTAAATTCGGGTGGGTTTCCTCCGCCAGTTGAAAGCCATCCAGCGCATCCGCCGCTTCCAGGATGATGTACTTGTATATTGAGCAAAGCGCCGAAACGCGCGCTTTGGTGCGCCGCCTGCTTTCAAACAAGTACATCATCCTCGAAGCGGCGGATGCGCTGGATGGCTTTCAACTGGCGGAGGAAACCCACCCGAATTTAATTTTGGTGGATAACAACCTTCCGCACATGACGGGCAGCGAAGCAACCACGCGCCTGAAAAAAATTCTGCCAGATACGCCTGTTGTGGTGCTTTCAGCCGATTTGAAAGACGGCGTGCGCGAGCGCGCGCTGGCGGCTGGCGCGGTGGGGTTTTTGCACAAGCCCATAGACGCGGACTTTGAAGCGCAGGTGGAATCTTTCCTCAACGGCAAAGTGGAAAAACTGGAAAATGCCGAAGAACATTTGCGTATGTACCAGCAGGAACTTGTGGAACGCCTGGAAGAAAACATCCGCCAATTGACCAACACGGTGGAAAAGAACAAACACCTCTTGCAGCAAAACGAGCGCATGTTTGCCATGCTGGAACGCCGCCACCGCTTGCTGGAAACTGCGGCGCGCGTCGGGCAGATGGTCACATCCATTTTGAGCATTGACGACCTGCTCAAACATACCGTGACAATTATTTGCAGCGAGTTCAATTTCTATTATTCCGGAATTTTTCTCATTTCCGAAGATAATCAATGGGCGGTGTTGCGCGCGGGCTATGGCGTTGCCGGACGCAAGATGATGAATGAAAACTACCGCCTGCCGCTGGATGAACGCTCGATGATTGGCAATGCCATTTTGAAAAAACAAGCCAAAATTGCGCTGGATGTGGCGGGCGAGGAATCGCGCTTTAAGAATCCATTTTTGCCGAACACCCGCTCCGAGATGGCGCTGCCGCTGCTCGTGCAAGACCAGGCATTGGGCGCGGTGACCGTGCAAAGCGACCAGCTCAACGCCTTTACCGAAGAGGACATTACATCCCTGCAAATGATGGCGGACCAGATTGCCATTGCAATTAACAACGCGCAACTCATGTTCAAGCTCGAAGCCGCCACAGCGGAAATTGTCCGCACCAAGACCTTTGAGGCGATTGCCACCGCCACAGGCGAGGCAATTCATTGGGTGGGGAACAAAGCCGCGCCCATCCCCGGCAGCGTCAAGCGCGTGCGCGAGGATATTCGCTACATCCTTGCCCTGGCTGCCCATGCCAACCAGCTCGATACCAGCAGCGAGGCGATTCAAACCGCGTTGGAAACCATCCGCGAAGAAGCCGAAATGAAAGGGCTGGACCTGGCAAAGACTCTCGCCGAAATGTCTGCCATGAAGCCGAATCGTTTGAGCGCGCTGGTCAGCGTAGAATCACTCTTGGAAGATTTGGACATTGCCGAAAACAGCGCGGTAACGATTTTGAACATCAAGGAAGGGTTGATTGGTCCCGCGCGAAAGCGCAACGACGCGCCGACCTCGCTGCGTGATATGATTTCCAACACGGTGGCAAACATGGGCTTGCCCGACGGCGTGGTGCAAATGGATTGGGCGGACGATATGCCCGATGCCTTTGTGGACGCGCGGCAGGTGGAGCAGGTCTTTAATAATTTAATTAAAAATGCGTGGGAAGCGATGATGAACGTCACGCCCGACCCGAAAATTTGGGTGAGCGGGCGGCGCGACTCAGACCCGCGCTTTGTGCTGGTAACGGTAAAAGATAACGGACCCGGCATTCCAAAGGAAATTCAGGACAAAATCTGGGTGTCGTTTTTTACCACCAAAGGAGGCAGCGGCGGAACCGGGTTGGGGCTTTCTTCCGTGCTGCAAATTGTCAACCAGCATGGCGGAAACATCACATTGGAAAGCGAACCCGGCAACGGCGCAACATTCTTTGTGCGTTTGCCGGTGGCAAAATAAAAGAATGTTGCGCGATATTGTCATTTCGACGGGTGAAACGATGAGAAATCCTTTCGCACATAAGGCAAAATTTTCCCGCTCCCTCGAAATGACAATTCGCAAAGCAAGTCAACAGTCTATAAATTTTTGGAGGAATTCATGACGACAGTTCTATTGGTGGACGATGAAAAATTGATTTTGCGAAGCCTTGAAAAAACCCTGCTTCGCGCCGGGTTTGATGTGCTGACCGCATCCGACTGCAAAAGCGGAAGCGAAATCTTCGCGCAAAATAAAGACACGGTCAATATTGCCGTGCTGGATTTGAACATGCCGAGCTTTGACGGCACGCCCAAAACCGGCGCAGGGCTGGATTTGCTCGCCGACTTGAAAAAGCAAAAAGAGTCTTTGCCTGTGGTCATTCTCACCGCGTATGATGAAGTGAACAAGGCAAAAGAAGCCGTCTCCGGCGGCGCGAGCGCGTTTTTTGTCAAAGGACGCGAGCAAGGCTTGGTGGAACTCATTCAAAAAATATTAAGTTAAAAAGAGGACATTATGACGACTGATATTCAACGATACGCAAAGTTGCTTCGCGCCGCAGCCCGCGCCGCGAAGAACATCACCACCATTCTCGACCCGTATGAGCTCCTTCAACGCACGGTGGATATTATTTGCGATGAATTTGGCTTTTACTATGCGGGCGTCTTCTTTTTGGATGACGCCAAGCAATACGCCGTGTTGAAAGCCGGGCGCGGCGAAGCAGGCAGAGCCATGCTCGCCGCCGGTCACAAGCTGGCGGTGGGCGGCAATTCAATGATTGGCGCGTGTATCGCCAACAAGCAGGGACGCATTGCGCTCGATGTCGGCGAAGAAGCCGTGTTCTTTGAAAACCCGCACCTGCCCAACACCCGTTCCGAAATGGCGCTGCCCCTCATCGTTGGCGATGAAGCCTTTGGCGCGTTGACAGTACAATCCACCGAAGAAGCAGCCTTCCACGAAGAGGACATTGACGCGCTGCAAACCATGGCGGACCAGCTCGCCATTGCCATTCAAAATTCCAACCTGCACCGTCAGGCGGAGCGCCGCTCACGTTTGCTTAAAGCCGCCAACCGCGTCGGACGCGAGGTAACCTCCATCCTCGACCTTGACCAGCTCCTCCCGCAGACGGTGAACATCATCTGCGAATCGTATGGCTTGTATTACGCGGGCGTCTTTTTGCTGGACGAAAAAGGCGAATACGCCGTGCTGCGCTCCGGTTATGGCAAAGCGGGCAAAGCCATGATGGCGGAAGGTCACAAACTCAAAGTCGGCACAGAGTCCATGATTGGCGCGTGCATCGCCATGGGCGAAGCCCGCATTGCGCTGGATGTTGGCGAAGAGCGCGTGCATTTCAAAAATCCGCACCTGCCGCACACCCGCTCCGAAATGGCGCTGCCGCTGATTTACGGCGGCAAGGCGTTGGGCGCGGTCACCATTCAAAGTTCCGAAGAGCGCGCGTTCAGCGAGGACGACATCACCACCCTGCTCACCATGGCGGAACATCTTGCTGTGGCAATTCACAATGCGCGCCTCATCAACGAATTGAAAGAAGCGCACAACGAAATTTTACGCAACAAAGTGTTTGAAGCGCTCACCACCGCTTCCACCGAAGCCATTCACTGGATTGGCAACAAAACCCTGCCCATCTCGCTTACGGTGGCGCGCCTGCGTGAAGAAGCGCAAGACGGCAAGGTGGATGTTGAATCTTTGAAAGAAGATTTGGAAATGATTGCCGAAAGCGCCGCGCAGATTATTCAAGTGAAAGAACAGCTCATCGGCGCAGTGCGCGAGAGCAAACCCCGCTCCGTACTCTTTGCGGATGTGCTGCAAACAGCCGCCTATCAGCGCGGCATTGCGCAGGAAGCCATGCAGGTTTCCATTGACCCTGCCGCCGCATACGTCATAGCGGATAGCACCCAGCTCACCCGCGCGCTTGGCAACCTGCTGCAAAACGCCGCCGAAGCGGGCGCAAAATCCATCAAGGTCACGGCGCACCCATCTCAAGACGGCATGTTGGAAATCAACATCGAAGACGATGGCGAAGGCATGACCCGCGAAGTATTGGAAAAAGTCTGGTCGCCGTTCTTTAGCACGCGCGGCGCATCCCATCACGGGCTGGGACTTCCCGCCGCCATGCACGTCATCTCGCAAACGCAAGGGCGCATCATCCTTACCAGCGAAGCGGGCAAAGGCACGGTGGTGACGATGTATTTGCCAGCCGCAAAAGCCGCAGGCGAGGGCGTATCCGCGGGCGGCGTCAAATCCATTTTGCTGATTGACGACAACGACGACTGGGCAAATCTGCTTGCCAGCCTGTTGAAGAATACAAAAGTCAAACTGACTCAATCCACCGACTTGACGAACTTCCCCGCCGCCGATTTAATTCTGGTGGATGAAAACATCGCGTCTCTTCCCTTAAATCAGGTTTTGGCTGCGCTCGTCAAAGCGGGTCTCGCCCCGAAGACGGTCATCCTCACTTCCGCAATCAATCCCGAGCGCGTAATGCAATTCATGCGCGACGGCGTGAAGGATGTGGTTGTCAAGCCATACTCCGGCTTGGAATTGAGCGAGTTATTGAAATAAAAAGGAATAAAGACCTGACAGAAACACTGTCAGGTCTCATTATTGTTATGCGACCAAGATGGCGTAAAGTATTTCACGATTTATGGGATAACAAAGCCCGCACCCTGCTGGTGGTTTTTTCCATTGCCGTCGGGGTGTTTTCCATTGGAGTCATTGCCGGCGCGCATCAAATCATTTCCAGTGATATGAGCGTATCGTATGCGGCAAACAACCCCGCCAATATTGACATGCGCACGGCAAACTTCACCGAAGATGTATTGGCGACTATTCGCAATTCGAAGGGCGTGCATCAAGCCGAAGCGCGGCGCGTGGTGAACTTTCGCGCGCGCGCCGAACATGACGAAACATGGATTTCGCTGGATGTAATTGCGTTTGAGGACTTCGGCAAAAATGAAGTGAACCTGTTGCAGCCTGTGGAAGGCGCGGTGGAGCCCGCCAAAGATGAAATTTTGCTGGAAAAAAAGACCCTCGAAAAAATTGATGTTTCCGTTGGCGAATTTTTGGTGTTGGAACTCGCCGATGGAACGCTGAAACAATTAAAAGTGGCGGGCATCGTGCAGGATGCCGGAACGGGCGCGGGGGATTTTCTTGCCCCGTCGTTTGGCTATGTTGCCATGAAGACCATGCCCACCCTGCGCCAGCCCGAATTGTATAACCGCGTGTATGTCACACTCACCGAAGGCGTGGATGACCTTGCCCATATTCACGAAATGGGCGCGGACTTGAAAGACAAACTCGAAAAGAACGGCACGCTGGTTGTCCGTTCACGGTTCTCTGAAAAACATAAAAATCCGCTTGCGGATATTATCAACGCTGTGCTTGGCATTTTGCTGGCGCTGGGAATTTTGATTGTCTTCCTTTCCAGCTCACTGATTGCCAACACGCTCGACGCGCTGCTTAGCCAGCATTTGCGTCATATTGGCGTGATTAAACTGGTGGGCGGCAGAAGCAGGCAGGTCTTTGGCATGTACATCACGCTCATTCTCACTTTTGGATTGCTCGCGCTGATGATTGCCATTCCCGCCGGAGGGCAGGGCGCATACGCGCTTGCCGAATTTATCGCCCGCGAAATGCGATTTAACCTGCTTGGCTATCGCATTGTTCCGCTGGCGCTGCTTGTTCAAATTGCCGTCGGGTTGATTGTGCCTTTGGTTGCCGGGTTTGTGCCGGTCATCAACGGCTCGCGCATTACCGTGCTGCGCGCGCTCAGCGGCGACCTGGCAGGCGATGAAAACAAACCGCACACACAAACAAACCGCGTGAACTGGTTCGATTGGGCGCTGGTGCGCATCACCAACCTGTTTGCCAAACGCGGCATTCACTTCCCCCGTCCGTTTATCATCTCCATCCGCAACACATTTCGCCGCCGCGGACGTTTGATGCTGACGCTCTTTACGCTGACAATGGGCGGCGCAATTTTCATTGCTGTTTTCAACGTGCGCGTCACCCTGCATGATTACATGACATCCATTGGCAAATACTTTCGCGCCGATGTGACAGTGGACTTCGACAAGCCTTACCGCATCCGCGAGGTGGAACAGTTTGGCAGGCAAGTGGAAGGCGTGCTGGCGGTGGAAGGCTGGCAGTTTATTTCCGCCGAGTTGTTATACCCAAACGGCGATGTTGCGGAAAATGTCAACGTGCTTTCTCCGCCTGCCGAAAGCGCACTGGTGGAGCCGATGATTGTCTCGGGCCGCTGGCTGCGCCCCGACGATATGCGAAAACTCGCCATCAGCGAAAAAGCGCTGGATTATTATCCCAGCTTGAAACCCGGCGACCCGGTGTACATGCGCGTTGACGGACGCGATGAAGTGTGGGAAGTGATTGGCATTTTCAAGTTTGTCGGGCAGGAAGGCGTGCTGGCGTATGCCCCGCTGGAATATGTGGAGCAAATTACCAACCTTGCCAACCGTTCGCAATCCTTCCGCTTTGTCATAGACAGGCATGACCGCGCCTATCAGGATGCAATGGCGGAACGCCTCGACCACTTCTTCCGCGCGCAGGGATTCAAAGTCCGCAAGGCGGAATCCGGCTTGGCTTCGCTGGATAGCGCGCTCGAAAGTCTTGACATTCTGGTTGTCTTTTTGCTCATTATGGCAATTCTCACCGCCATTGTCGGCGCAATGGGGTTGACGGGGACAATGGGCATGAACGTATTGGAACGCACCCGCGAAATTGGCATTATGCGCGCCATTGGCGCCGATGACCGCGCCGTGATGCGCACCATCATCGCCGAAGGATTTGTCATAGGCATTATCTCGTTTGCGTTTGCCATTTTGCTTTCCATCCCATTCAGTTATTTGCTTTCGTATATTATCAGCGTCACCATTTTTGAAACGCCCATCAGCGTGGTTTTCACATTCACAGGATACGCCATTTGGCTTGGTCTGGTATTGTTGCTTTCAGTGCTGGGTTCTATTTTGCCCGCGCGTAACGCAGCCCGCCTCACCATCCGCGAAGTGCTGGCGTATGAATAAAATCATCAATCGCAAATCGCAAATTAAAAAAGGTTTCCATGAAGAAAAAACTCTTAACATCGCTTGTGTTCATTTTCATCTTTGTCCTTTCCGCGTGTGGAACACAACCCACGCCCGAACCTGAAATGCAGCAGCCGATTGTATCGGATGAGGTCGTTGCGGAAGGCAGGCTCAAACCGATTCGCGGCGTAAACTTGTTCTTTCAAGCGCGCGGCGTGGTGGAGGAAGTGCTCGTCGCGCCCGGAGATTCGGTCAAAGCCGGGGATGTGCTGGCGCGGCTCGCCAACGCCGGTCCAGCCGAAGCGCAGGTCGTCGCCGCGCAAAATGCGTATGATTTAATCATCCGCAACGAAGGCGGAGACCGCGCCCGTTTGTGGAAGGCGTATATGGACGCGCAAATCGCCCGCGCTGCCGCTGAAAAAAAATGGGAAGACTTGAACGTGGACGACATAGAAGATGAGATTGAAGACGACAAAGCCGAAATTGAAGACCGCCGCCAAGACCTGAAAGACGCGCAGGAAGAATTTGATAAATATAAAGACCTTGACCCCGATAACGAAAAACGCAAAGACGCCGAGGACGAGTTGGAAGAAGCGCAGGAAAATTTGAACCAAGCCCTGCGCGATTTGGAAGCAACCATCCGCAAGCGCGATGAAGTCCGCGCTGCGTATGAATCCGCGCTGGCAGTCGAAGCCGAAGCCCGGCATCAATATGAAATCAGTTTGAATGGACCAAACTCGGAACAGCTCGCCTACGCAAAAGCAAATTTGGAAGCGGCAAAAGACACGCTGGCAAATTATGTCATCACCGCCCCGTTTGACGGCGTGGTGGCGGATGTGAGTGTTAAACCCGGCGAACAGGTTGGACCTGAAACCCGCATTCTCAGCATTGCCGATTTTAGCCAATGGATTGTGGAAACCACCGATGTAACCGAATTGGAAGTTGTCAAACTTTCTGTCGGGCAGCCTGTAACCATGATTCCCGACGCGCTTTCGGATGTAACGCTGAACGGCGTCGTCGCCGAAATCAGCAACGCATACACTCAGCAAGGCGGCGATATTCTTTACACGGTGCGCATCCGCGTTGAAACGCCCGACCCGCGCCTGCGCTGGGGCATGACGGTGGAAGTCGCTTTTTCAAAATGATAAATAGAACAATTGAGTTATTGAAATTTAATTTTTTTCGTGCAAAAATATAGTTGCTCCGATAAAAAGCAAAGTCAGGGAAACCTGATGACGCAAAGCCAAAGAACCTAAAGCTGAACTGAGTCAAGGTTGTCTGGCTGCCGAAAAAAGCAAAACCGTCGAAAGACGGCGGCGCAAAGTCAGAGCGTCTAACATTAACAGCAAGCCGCGCCTTACGCCGCGCGGGGTTAATCAGGACCGACCGACTGCCGAAACGCAAAACCGGGGAAACCCGGCGGCGCAAAGTCATGGGTCTAAAACCGCAATTATTTTCGTGGTCAAGACTGCCAGACTGCCGAAGAGCAAACTTTTTGCAGGGACGATGGCAAGTTAATCGTCCCTGCTTGCTTTTTAAGCCGTTGTTGTATAATCAGCCGCATGACCAAACCCCAAAGCCCGCTCGACCCCGAATCCAAACCTGATGACCGCGTGGATAACGCGCTGCGCCCGCAGATGCTCAACGATTTAATAGGGCAAAATCAGGTCAAGGAAAATTTATCCATTCTCATTGGCGCGGCAAAACATCGCGGCGAAGCGCTCGACCATGTGCTTTTTTATGGACCGCCCGGCTTGGGCAAAACCACGCTCGCCCATGTGCTGGGAAACGAAATGGGCGTCAACGTTAAAGTGACCGCGGGACCCGCGATTGAACGCGCGGGCGATTTGGCTGCCATCCTCACCAATCTGCGCGCGGGCGATATTCTGTTTGTGGATGAAATTCACCGCCTCGGGCGCGCGGTGGAGGAAGTGCTTTACCCCGCGATGGAAGACTTCTCGCTGGATATTGTCATCGGCAAGGGACCTTCCGCCCGTTCCATTCGACTTAAACTTCCGCGCTTTACCGTCATCGGAGCGACGACCCGCCTCGCGCTGGTCACGGCTCCGCTGCGGGCGCGGTTTGGCGCGGTCTATCGTCTTGATTATTACGACCACGAAGCGATGAAAAAAATTGTCTCACGCGCCGCGCATTTGCTCAAAGTGAGCGCCGACCAGCCCGGCATTGAAGAAGTCGCCCGCCGCGCCAGAGGCACGCCGCGCATTGCCCTGCGTTTGCTGCGCCGCGTAAGGGATTTTGCCCAAGTCCGCGCCGATGGAAAAATCAACGAGAAGATTGCCAAAGACGCGCTGGATTTGTTACAAGTGGACCCGCTCGGCTTGGATGATGTGGACCGCCGCGTGTTGAAAACCATCATCGAAAAATACAACGGCGGACCGGTCGGCTTGAATACCATTGCCGCATCCATCAGCGAAGAGCAGGATACGATTATGGATGTTGTTGAGCCGTATCTGTTGCAGCTGGGATTTTTAGACCGCACTCCGCAAGGGCGTGTGGCGACAAAATTTGCGTATGAACATTTGGGTTATACCTACACAGGCGAATCTCAGGGAAGGTTGTTGTAGGTTGGAGGGTTGAAGGTTGATGGAAACAATAGGACGTTACTTGATGCTGGCGGGTATTGTTTTGTTTTTCATTGGCGCGGGGGCGTACCTTGCCGCAAAATTTGGCATTCCATTTGGCAGACTGCCCGGCGATATTCGCATTGAACGCGAAGGGTTTTCTTTTTATTTTCCGCTGGCAAGTTCCATTTTAATTTCAATTCTTTTGACGATTGTTTTGAACGTCATTGGGCGATGGATAAATAAATAAATTTTTAAGAAAGGCTTGTTTATTTTCAATGAAACCGCTTCACGGAAAGACGGCAATCGTCACGGGCGCATCCAGCGGTATTGGAGCGGAAATTGCCCGCGAGCTTGCCGCGCGCGGGTGCAGTCTTATCCTCGTTGCGCGGCGCGAAGAAAAGTTGAATCAGTTAAAGAATGAGCTGGAAAAACAATGCGCGGTTTCCGTTTCTGTCATTACGCTCGATTTAACCGCGCCCAACGCGCCGCAAACCTTGTTTGAAAAAACCGAAGGCGCGGGCTTATATGTGGATATTTTGGTGAACAACGCGGGATACGCTTTGTTTGGCAATTACGCCCAAATGACATGGGAACGTGAGCGAAACTTATACGAGCTGGATTTGCTCGTCCCCGCGCATTTGACGCGCTTGTTTCTTAAGCCCATGCTTGCCCGCAAAAGCGGATACATCTTGCAAATTGCTTCAATTATGGGTCTTATGCCCGTGCCGACATTTTCCGCCTACGCGGGCGCAAAGGCATTTTTGGCTAATTATGGCAGGTCGCTAAATTATGAACTGCGCGGAAGCGGAGTCAGCGTTACGGTTGCCGCGCCCGGCACCACACAAAGCGAATTTTTTGATGTGTCGGGGCAGCCGGTGACGCTTGCCGAAAAACTGACAATGATGAAAAGCGCGCAGGTGGCGCGGCTGGCGGTGAACGCCATGCTAAAACGCAAACCGATTCAAGTGATTGGCGCGGCGGGCAAATTTGCCGTGGTGTTAACCAAGTTCCTCCCCTCCACTGCCGCCGCATGGTTGACCTATGTGATGATGACATTTGCGCCGCAAAAGGATTAAAGTTCCGCGTACATGTGTTTTGAAGGATACACCACATGCTTAAGATGGTGTTCCTTCAATTTTTGTTTTAAGGGCAGCGCGCCGCGGTCTTCACCGTGAACCAAAAAAATCGTCTCGGCTTTTTTTGCGCTCAGCGCGTATTCCACCAGCAAGTCCTGTCCCGCGTGCGCCGAAAGCCCGTTAATGGTTGCCACTTTTGCGCGGCGGTGATACGTATCGCCAAAAATCTTAATGTGCGTTGCTTGCTCCGCCAGTCTGCGCCCCAGCGTATCGGGCGCCTGCCACGAGACAATTAAAATGGTGTTGCGTTTGTCCTCAATTGCCCAGCGGATGTGATACACAATCCGCCCCGCTTCCGCCATGCCCGAAGCCGAGATGATAATCATCGGGTCTTTGCGGTCGTTCAACGCTTTCGACTCTTCCAGCGTTTTGATGTATGTCAGTAATTTGAATTCCAACGCGGGGTGTTTTCCGCTTTGCACAATTTTGTTCATTTCTTCATCAAAACATTCGGGATGCCGCTTGAAAATTTCCGAAGCGTTCACAGCCAGCGGGCTGTCCACATACACGGGGACCTCCGGCAGTTCTTTCTCATCATACATGCGGCTGAGGTTATACACCAGTTCCTGCGTGCGTCCCACCGCAAACGAAGGGATGATGACCTTGCCGCTTTTGTCCAGTGTTTCTTTAATGACCTGTTTCATCTCACGGTAGGCTTCTTCCGGGTCGCGGTGCGGCTTGTCGCCGTAGGTTGATTCCATAATTAACGCGTCCACATCTTCGGGCGGCAGAACCGGGTCGCGCAGAATGGGCAATCCGCGCCTGCCAATATCGCCGGAAAACCACAGGTGTTTTTTCTTTCCCTTTTCTTCCAGCCGCAAAGAAATTCCCGCCGAGCCTAAAATATGCCCCGCATCGTAAAATGTTGCTTGCACGCCTTTTCCCGCTTCAAATGGTTCGCCGTATTTATATTCCTGCAGTTGCGGTTCCACTGCCTTTGCGTCTTCTTCCGTATAAAGCGGCTCCACTTCGGGTTCGCCGCGTTTCATGTTGTGATAACTTGCGCTCTGCGCCTGCTTCTCTTGAATATGTCCCGAATCGCGCACCATAATATCTGTCAGTTCCGACGTGGCTTTTGTGCAATAAATTAAACCTGAGAATCCCTGTTTGATTAACGTCGGCAAATTGCCCGAATGGTCAATATGGGCGTGGGAGAGAATCACCGCATCAATTTCTTTTGGGTCAAAAGGGAAGTTTCTGTTTCTTTCTATCGCCTCCAACCGCTTCCCCTGATACA
>DAOTZP010000124.1:0-3742 GCA_034434265.1 Anaerolineales bacterium
TCAGCGCGGAGGAATTCTACAACTCCACCACGGACTTGAATGGCAAACTGTTCCTCACCCTCGGTTGTCATGGCGGGTACAGCATTCCGCAAAATGACTTAATCTTCACCTCTCCCAATCCCGACTGGGCAAAAATGCTCCTGCGAAAAGGCGCGGCGGGATACATCGCCGCAACAGGCTATGCCTATGGCGACACCGAACTGGTGGAATACGGCGAACGGCTGTTTGTTTTGGTCGCACAGCAAATGCGCACAGGCAATGACCCGGTCGCGCTTGGTCACGCCATGATGCAAGCCAAGCGAAAATATCTTGCGGAAACCGCACAGCTCACCGGCGTGGACCACAAGACCATCATCGAAATGACGCTGTACGGTCTGCCGATGATGAAAGTCAACATGCCCGGCGACCGGCTAAGCGAAGATTCAGGCTCTTCAGAAATCACTTCCACCAACCCCACCGGCGCAGGCACATCCGGCGAGGATGTTGGGCTTGAGGTTGGCTCGCTTGCCTTAAACCCAAGCCTTACGCCAAAATCCAAAACCATGCCCAATCTCGGCGGCGGCGGCGATGTAACCGCCGGATATTTTGAAGGCGCAAATGGCGTGGTTTCCAACCCCTTCCAGCCCATTTTGCCAAAACAGATTCACAACGTGGAAGTCAACGGAAGCGTGCTGCGCGGCGTGGCATTTTACGGCGGAACATACACCGACACCCCGGACTTTATTCCGCTGACAACATCCCCCACCACAGAGAACTCCAGCGTGCATCGTTCATTCAACACCAATGTCTTTTACCCCACGCAAACCTGGCTGCCAAACTTGACCGGAACGCTATCGGGCGGCAGCACACAGCTGGTGGTCTTCCCAGTGCAATATAAATCTGATTCGATTGGCTCCATTGACGGAACACTGCGGCAATTCAACAGCCTGAATTTGAGATTGTATTACCTGCCGGACAGTTGGGATGACGATGAAGACCTGCGCGCCGCCGCAGTCAGCCCTGCGCCCGTTATTGAAGGCGTACAAGCCGAAGAAAATGCCGGCATTGTCACATTCAGCATCAACGTCAGCGCGGAAGGCGACGCCGGTGTGCAGGAAGTCTGGATACTTTACACAGGCAAGCCGGGCAGCAGCTACTACGGCACATGGTCGCCGCTTGACTTGACAAAAGACCCCGATGATGAAACGCTTTGGGAAGGCACGCTCGACATTGGCGCAAGCTCCGTTGACGCCGAAGACGTCCTCTTTATGGTGCAGGCGGTTGGCGGCGGAGGCTTGACGACTCTCGACACCAACTTTGGCGCGTACTACACAATCACCCCCGATGGGTACGTTCCCCCAACCCCGGTTGAAACCGAAATTTCATTCATCAGCGCGCCAAGCTCCGGCACATATTTGGAAGAAGCGGAATTTACAATTCAACTGACCGACGGCGTAAACCCAATTGCCTCCCAGATTGTCACCCTCTCGCTCGGCGGGCAGCAGGTATTTGCCATCACAGACGGAAGCGGAAACGCAACTTTCACAATTACGCCGATTGTCACCCCCGGCGCATACACGGTGGAAGCCGCCTTTGCAGGAAACGAAAATTATCTGCCCTCCACCGCAACAAGCGCGTTTACGCTCAATAAGCAAACCGTTACAATTTCCGTTGAACCTGCTTCGCAAACCATATATATTGACTATAATCTCAACCGCCAGCCGACAAACATCATTGCAACCTTGAAAGACTCACAAAACAATCCGCTGATTGGCAAATCGGTAGTGTTTGTGCTTGAAAGCAGCGAAAACACCTTCATCCGCTCCGCCATTGCAAATCATCAAGGCATTGCCCGGCTTGGCGGCGTGCAAATTCCCGCAGGAACTTACAACATCAGCGCGTACTTTGCGCCAAGCGCATTGGGCATTACAGACAGCAGATACGAAAGCCAGCAAGCGCTCAACGCCGCTACGCTGACGCTGATTGGCAAAAACATGCTGACCGTCAACAAACGCGGCGGCGGAACAGGCACAGTGACAAGCAGCCCGGCGGGCATCGCGTGCGGAAGCGACTGCACGGAAGAATTCCATGACAATGCCACCGTCACGCTCACGCCAAGCGCAGCGGCTGGCTCGGTATTCCTCGGCTGGAGCGGCGCGTGCAGCGGCACGGGCGTATGCACAGTGAGCATGGAAACGGCAAAAACCGTGTACGCCACGTTTATGAAGCAGCGCGTCCGCAACGGCGGCTTGAATGTGTACACAGCAGCCCGCCCAGCCATTCCGCAATACTGGTCGGCAGCCAACTTCTCATTGCTGGACGGCAAGTTCACAAAATCCAAAAAGGAAGGCGCGGCGTCGGTGCGAATCACAGGCGAGCCCGGAAAAACCAAAACGTTCAGCCAGACCATTTCGCTGAGCGGCGCCAGCGGCAGCCCCATTCGCTTCTCGTTTTGGGCGCGCGGCGCATCCATACCCAAAGACGGAATCTGCCGCGCACAGGCGCTGCTGTATTCAAACACAACCTTAAGACAAACCAAAACCATCAACTGCTCCACCGGCACATACGCATTCCAAAACAAACAAGTGACATTTAACGCCGGTTCCAGTTACAATAAAGTCGTCATTCGTTTCACCTATGCCAAACCCAAAGGCACGCTTTGGATTGACTTAATAAGCCTGTTGAAGTAAACCTTTCAAGCGCAGCTTGAAAGGGCAGGCTGCGCTTGAAAAAAATTCAAACATCATACAAAGCGAGGCTGCTTCCGTTTACCGGCGAATTCATGGAATCATTACACGTTTACATCCCCACCGATAGATATTTTGCGCTCGCGCGCGGAATTGAACTTCCCGAATATGCGCGCGGCGCATCTTTGTTCGCCGATATTTCCGGCTTCACCCCGCTGACCGAATCCCTCGTCAAAGCGCTTGGCGCGCAGCGCGGCGCGGAAGAATTATCCCGCTGGCTAAACCTGATTTACAACGCCCTCATTGACGAAGTCATGCGCTATCACGGCAGCGTAATCAATTTCAGCGGAGACGCCATCACCTGCTGGTTTGATAATTTGGATGTGGAAGGAAAACCCTTAACAGCCGCAAGCCTGCGCGCCGCGCAATGCGCCTTTTCCATGCAAAAAGCCATGCAGCAATTTGCCGAAGTGGAAGCGCCCGGCGCGGGAAAAGTTTCGCTGGCAATCAAAATCGCGGTGGCAGCCGGTTCGGCGCGGCGGTTCGTCGTCGGCGACCCTGAAATTCAAAAAGTGGATGTGCTGGCAGGCAAAACGCTTGAACATCTCGCCGCCGCAGAACATCGCGCCAAAAAAGGCGAAGTGATTTTAGATGAAACCGCCGCCGCAGAATTGGAAAACAAGGTTGAGGTGGCGGAATGGCGCGAAGACGCAGAAACAAGCGCGAGGTTTGCCGTCATTCGCGCTTTGCGGGTGAACGTCCCGCCTGTCCCTTGGGGCGAAATTTCCACTTCCCTGCTAAGCGAAGACCAGATTCGTCCGTGGCTGCTGCCGCCAATTTATGAAAGAATCCACAGCGGCATGGGCGAATTTTTAACCGAACTGCGCCCAACCACCGCATTGTTTTTGCGCTTTTCGGGCATTGATTATGACGAAGACCCCGAAGCGCAGCCAAAACTTGATGCGTACATCCGCGCCGTGCAGCACACGCTCATCAAATACGAAAGTTATTTGATTCAAATCACCATCGGCGACAAAGGCAGTTATTTTTACGTTTCCTTTGGCGCGCCGCTGGCG
>DAOTZP010000125.1:0-1504 GCA_034434265.1 Anaerolineales bacterium
CCACAATAAAGATGGGAATAAGTTTTTTGGACATTGGGGGAATTATACCCAGCATGGGCATTTGATATGATAAAGAAAGTGGACAAGGAGACGGGGAGACAAGTATACTTGCAGGGGTTGTGTGTTTTGTATTCAGTAAAAACTGTATTCAGTAAAACAGTATTCAGTATTCAGTGGAGCGTTTCAGTGCGTATTAAGAAAATTTTATTCGTCTTTCTTGTTTTTTCCATGCTTGCCGCGTGCGGGGGCGGCGAGCCTCAAGCCGCGCTGCCGACTGCCGTGCCAACCCATACGGCGGTGCCGACTGCCACCATCATTCCCACGCTTTCCACCCCGCTGGTGATTTTGGCGCTTCCCGCCGATATGGATAAAGCCTCTTCGGACTTGTACCAAAAAACCGTGTATGACCTTGCCCAACAATCGGGGTTTCGTTTTCAAGTCCGCAACGCGTTGACCGCCGCCGATTTGACCGACCCTACTTTGAAAGTGGTGATTGTGCTGCCGCCCGACCCGGGCGTGCAGACGTATGCCGCCACCGCGCCAAATGTGCAGTTTTTGGCGGTTGGCATCCCAAATGTGACCGCAGGGGGAAACATCAGCACGCTGGCGGCGACCGACCAGGTGGAACTTCCCGCGTTTCTTGCAGGGTATGTGCTTTCCATGCTGGTTGAGGAATATCACATAGGCATTCTCATTCCCAAAGACGACCCGAACGGGCAGCGCGCGCTGCAGGCGTTTACAAACGGAAAAACCTATTATTGCGGATTGTGCCGCACGTTTTATCTTTCGCCGCGCTCGTATCCGCAATATCTTGAAATCCCCGCCGATGAAAAGCCGCAAAATTACGGCGGCTATGCAAATATGTTAATCAACACCTACGATGTGGACGCTTTGTATATTTATCCCACGCTTGCCAATCCGGACTTTTTATCCTATGTCGGCACGCAGGGGGTGATTCTTACCAGCGCGGCGACTCCGCCCAACCCGCGCCCGGGCGGCTGGGCAATGACCATCCAGCCTGATACGGTCAAAGCGATTCAAACCGCGTGGGCTTCGCTTTCCGCCGGTCAGGGCGGCATTACCATTCAATCGCCGCTGGGCATTAGCGACGTGGACCCAACCATTCTCACGCCCGGCAAATTGCGCCTCGCGCAAAATTTATTGCAGGAATTACTGGCGGGCAGAATTGTGATGACAGGGCAATAAGAATAAACCGTCCCGAAGGTTCACAAGCCTTCGGGACGGCTGCTTTGTTGCTACGGCAGGTAGTATTCCACAATCAACTGCGGACGGTTTGCCGCGCCTGCGTTGCCGCTGTAAATATTCAGGATGTTGGCGGTAAAGTTATTGTTGTCGTCGAGCGAGAATTGCAGGCGGATTTGGGTCAATCCCGTTTTGTTGATTTTCGTCTTTCCGCCTGTGAGGTTGAGTGCGTACCAGCCGCCGCTCAACGCAGGGGTGAAGGGTCCCGCCGTCTTGCTGGCTGCGGCGTTGAAGTCGCCGA
>DAOTZP010000126.1:0-11923 GCA_034434265.1 Anaerolineales bacterium
AGGTTGATGCCTTTGTTGGCATGTACTTTGCCGAAATGCTTGTGAATGTTTTTCAGCTCGACATTCATGGCTCCCGTTTCTCCTTGAAAAGAAATAAACACAAAGGACACAAAGCGCGCAAAGGTTTTTTTTCTTTGTGTCCTTTGTGTCCGCCGCGTTTGATTAAACCTCCTGCAAAAGTCTTTATTTTTTGGAGGGCGCGGAGAAATTCTTAAACTCTGCGTTTCATGATTGATGCAGGAAGTCCATTATAAAAAAGGGGCGCAACATAAATGCTGCGCCCCTTAAGGGACAAACAAACGATTATTCGGAGGCGCTCAAACCTTCCATGCCTTCGAGCAATTGCGGCAGATACCAAATCTGCTGCGGGGTGGCAACTTCGCCTTCGGCAAGGTACGCGGTGCCGTCTTGCAGGTTGATGGGACCCGTCCACAAGTTCAGTCCACCGGCGAGCTCGGCGATGAATTCATCCAGCGCGGCGGAGGCTTCTTCGCTCAGGGCGTTGCCCTTCACAAAGCCGATTGTGGAGGTGTCGTGGTTGTTGATGTCCGCCCAATCGGGTCCAGCCCAGATAAAGTCAGACTTCCATGTGCCGTCCTGCGCGGATTGAATGGCTTTGACGTATTCGGGACCCCAGTTGAAGTAGGGGACGCCAAGACAGACATCGGGCGCGGCGTCGCACGCGGCAACGTAGTCATAGGCAATGCCAAACGAAGGCGTACCTTCGGCGGTGATTTTCTGCGCTTCGGCGAGATTGACGGGGTTATCAATGCCGGAGATGACGACATCATAGCCGTTGTTGTAAAAGTCTTTGGAGACATCCACCGGGTCGGTGGTGAAGCCGGGAATGTGGAACCAGAAGCCAATCCACGTTACTTTGAATTCGAGGTCTTCGGGGGCGTTTCCGGCTTTTTCCCAGCAATACTTGGCGCCGAGATACGCGGAAGCGGCAAGGCGGCGGGTTTCGTCGTTAATCAATGGTCCGAGGTAGCCGATTTTGCCGGTTTGGGTGGAAAGCGCGGCGGCGCATCCGCCAATCATCTTGCCGTATTCCATCTCACCCATAATGTTGGTGAGGTTGGGAATCTCTTCGTAGGCTTTGCCGTCTTTCCAAACTTGGTCGCCGGAAGCCATGATGACGAACACATCAGGATTGGCTTTGGCAAAGGTGGTGGAGGCGTCTTTCATGTCATCCGAGTTGAAGATGACGAGCTTCGCGCCCTGCGCGACGAGCTCTTCGGCGAGCTGGTCGGGCGTGGTGCCGGGACGGTCGGCGGGGTTAACCTTGTCGAGGTAAATCATCTTTGCGCCGAGTTTTTCTTCCACATATTTGCCAGCTTCATAGTGAGCCTGACTCCAGCCGTTATCGTTGTATGGACCGACGAGCAGCATTCCAAATACAAACGGCTCGGCGGCGGGGGGTTCAGTGGCGGCAGGCGGTTCGGTGGCAGCGGGCTGCTCCGCAGGCGCTTCGGTGGCGGCAGGCGGTTCAGTGGCGGCGGGTTCTTCCTCCGCAGGCGCGGGACCGCCGCAAGCCGAGAGGACGAGCATGAACGCCAACGCAAGCATAGCGAGACGGGAAATATTCTTACGCATTCTTCTTCTCCTTGTAAAAAAATTGGTATTAACGGACAAACTTGGAAAAAGATTCAATCAGCAGAAACCTCCTTTCAAGTTGTGCAAACAGCCTGTGTGTTTCTTCACACACCGTCAGTAAATTATAAACCCTTAAGGCTTGCACTCAAATTGTTTTTGTACTTCCTCCAAAGCGGCATTGTTCATGGACGTTTCACGCGCAATGCGCTGCCATAATTTACACACCAGCGGGCGCATATAATTTTTGGAAACTTTATACGATTGCAGCGATAATTCTCTTGCGCGCTCAATATTTCCGATATGAGCGTAGCCTTCGATGAAGACAAACCGCTCCACAGGGTCGTTGGGGTGGTCGTCCAGTTTGAAGGCAATATCGCCAAGCCGCGTCACTTCCTGCCAGTCTCCCAGCTGGCGGGCAAGACCGGCTTTTTGGAAGTAATAGCACCAGCCATGCGCGGGTTCGGGGAAGTAGGGCTTGGGCATAACTGCGCCGCTTTGATTCAAAATCTGCTTTGCGGAAGAAAGCAGCGCCGCATCGCGCAGCATGGTTTCATCGGGAATCATTTTGTTTATCGAATCAATTTCGGGGTCGAGCAGGCGCAGGCACTTGGGCGGCGCGTAGTAAAAGACAACGGTTTGCGAGGTGTTGCCCGAAAAGCTGCCAGCCAGAAAATCATAAGTCAGCGGCGTGTTGGGCTGTAACGATAAACTTTTGCGGTTGGTGGGGTAAAACAAAACATAATCTATTTGGCTGCTGTGATTGTTCGGCGCGTAAATCCAATTTAACGCCGCGCCGAGCGAGTTATCGGCGTAGTAATCCAATTCTTCATTAATCAATACGATGGTGTTTTTTTGCAAGGCGGGCGCGCGCCATGTCATTTGCCAGAACATGTTTTTATGCTCCGCCCAGTCGCGCCGAAAATCGTTTGCCCACAAAAATTGACGTCCCGCCGCAAGGGCGGCGAACACAACCAAAACATATTTGAATTTGTTTGGCGGCAAATTTAACAACCCGGCAAAAAGAAAACTTGCGCCAAACATAAACGATAACGTGGCGCGGTTTGCGGGAAAGCCAAGCGAAACGGGAACGCCCGTCAGCCAGAAGGGAGGACCCGCCAGCGCGAGCATGACCAATCCCAAGCCGATTGCCCACGCGGACTCAGCGCGGGTTTGCCCGCCCTCTTGTTGATTCAACATGGCAAGCCAAACCGCCCCGCCAACGGCGAGTATCACAAACACATACAACGCAATCGTGCGGATGCCATCCACAGCAGGGTTGGGGAGTTGAAAGACCTGCGCCCACGCGAAGAAGGTCGTCACCCACAGGCTGGAAAGCGCGTTTTGCGCAAGCCCCAAAATGGTTTGCGCGGAGGCGGCTTCTTCTTCATTCAAGCCGATTTGATATACCTGATTGTTGAAGATGAACAAGCGGGATAAAACCGCAAGGGTGAATACCGCCAGATAGGGCATCCACGCTTTGAGGGTGGATTGAATCCGCGCCGGAAGGGGGGCAGAATCATGCCGCCGCGAGGCGAAAATCACAAAGGGGCGAATCAGTTCGAGGACGAAGAAATATTCCATCATCCACAAGTTGAGCGCGGAAAATATCAGGGCGGGGATGGTGTTTCCGCGCAGCATTAAATAATAGGAGATGAGAAAGAAAAAGATGACGATGAAAAAATGCGAATACAGGTAACTTGCCCACTGTTGGTTGAAGCCGGGATAAAGTAAAAATAAAACGGCAAGCGTGAATGGGAGGTTTTGATTTTTGGGGAAGAGTTGTTTGCCAATCAAAAAGAACATCACCGCGCCAAGCCAGCGCCAGAAGAGCGCAAAGACCTGCCAGTAAACGGGCTGATGCGGAAAGGTATGCGTGGTGATTTGATACAGCAGCGCCCAAACGGGACGGTTGGTGGAGAAGTAGCGCGTCATGGCGTCTGCGCCAAGCTGGTAACGAATCCAAGACATGGGCAGGTCGTCCCAATAAAAGCCAAGTTGGGGAATTAATAACCCGTAGGCAATAAAGGCAATGAGGAACAAGGTCAGCGGGGGGGGAAGGCGTTTCATCAAGTTTTATAGTTGGATTGTTTGATAGTTTAGGCGGTTGTTTTTTTATCGCAACGGCGCGGCGTTAGGCATTTCTCTGCGTCTCTGCGGTGGAAATGGCAATCAATCATAAAAAATTCGTTTAGGCGCATTTCGCAGTCAATTTTACCTGTTAACTCACCTTACGCAGTTGACCCATAGTGCGAGATTTATCTCGCGGTGCGTTTATTTTTGAATCGCTTGCGATATGAATATCGCGTTATGTCTGTTAAAAACAAACTGGTCTTCCGGTTCACAACCAGAAGACCAGCTAATTAACGCGAACTGGGGATAAGAATTTTTCTTAATGCAGAGGCGCAGAGTTCGCGGAGAAAAACATAACAAAAAAAGACTCTGCGCCCTCCGCGTCTGGCGGTGAAAATTATATTTTTCGCCATCCCGAACTGACGTTAATTAACTAACTAATCTATGGCACAATCCACGTCCCTGTTTCGCCTTTGAGCGCGCGCCCGATGCTTTCGGGGTTGGTGATGAGCGCTTCTTTGCCGCCGGTTTCAAGATACCAAATGGCGGCTTCAATTTTGGGCGCCATGCTGCCTTTGGCAAAGTGTTTGCCTTCGGCAAGGTAGGCTTTTGCTTCGGCGAGGGTGATTTTGTCGAGCCATTTTTGGTCGGGCTTGCCAAAGTTGAGGGCGACTTTTTCGACAGCGGTGGCAATCAAGAGCATATCGGCTTTGAGCGATTGCGCGAGCAGGGATGAGGCGAAGTCTTTGTCAATGACTGCGGCAACGCCGATGAGTTCGCCGTCGCCGCGGTCCACGACGGGAATTCCGCCGCCGCCAACGGTGATGACCACCTGCCCGGCATCGAGCAGGGTTTTGACGGCGTCAAATTCCACAATTTCTTTGGGAAGCGGCGAAGCCACCACGCGCCGCCAGCCGCGCCCCGCATCCTCCACCACCGTCCAGCCCATTTCTTTTTCGCGCCGTTTGGCTTCGGCTTCATCCATAAACGAGCCGATGGGTTTTGTCGGTTTTTTGAAGGCGGGGTCGTTTGCATCCACGCGCATTTGGGTGATGACCGTGCAAGCCTTTTTGTTGATTTTGCGTTTGAGGAATTCGTTATACAACGCCTGCTGAAATTCATAGCCGATGGCGCCTTGCGAATCCGCGCCGCATACATCGAGCGGAACTTCGTGCATTCCCTCAACCTTTGCGGCAATTTCGGAACGGCGCAGAATGAATCCCACCTGCGGTCCGTTTCCGTGACCGATGGCAAGATTCCAGCCCGCTTCTATCATATCCACAAGGTGAACGGAGGTTTCGCGCAGGGCGGCTTCCTGGTCTTCCACGCTTACTTTTTTGTCGTCTTTAATTAAAGCATTGCCGCCAACAGCGACGACTGCAAGTTTGGTCATGGGGTGCTCCTACTCCTAGCTCATGGTCAATGCCATTACGGCTTTTTGGGCGTGCAGGCGGTTTTCGGCTTCGTCAAACACCACAGATTGCGGACCATCCAGCACGGAGCTGGTGACTTCAATGTCGCGGTCGGCGGGCAGCGGGTGCATGTAAATTGCGCCTTCGTTGGCGACCTTTAACTTGGCTTCGTCCATCAGCCAGTGTTTGTACATATCTTGCAAGCGTTTGCCTTCGGTCTTATCGGTGGTGGTGAGCAGGGGGCCCCAGCTTTTGGCGTAAATCACATCCGCGCCTTTGCAGGCTTCGGTCATGCCGTCTTTGCTGTCAATGATTTCAAAGGCGGTGCCAGCCTTTTTGGCTTCATCCTTTGCCTGCTGCACAATATCGGGCATGAGCGGAAATTCGGGCGGGTAGGCAAGGGTTACATCCATGCCGAAGCGCGGCATTTGCAGAATCAAAGATTGGGGAACGGAAATCGGTTTGAGGTACGAAGCGGCATACGCCCACGAGACAACAATCTTTTTGCGGCGCAGGTCGCGTCCCTTTTTTTCCATGATGGTCATTAAATCGGCGAGGCATTGGAAGGGGTGATACACATCGCATTGCATGTTCAGCACAGGGGCGCGGCTGGATTTTGCAACGTCGTTGAGGTATTTGTTTCCGTCGCCGTAATCGCAATGACGGATTGCAATGCCGTCAAAATAACGCCCAAAAATTTCGCCGATTTCAACGGGCGTATCGCCGTGCGAAATTTGGGTGGTGTTGCTGTCAATAAACGCGGCATGTCCGCCGAGTTGCGCCATGCCCGCTTCAAACGAGCCGCGCGTGCGGGTGGAAGAGAAGAAGAACAGCATGGCGAGTACTTTGTCGCGCAGGTAAGGGTGAGGCTCGCCCAAAGCGCGTTTGCGTTTCAAATCCCACGCCACGTCCAAAACGGTTTCGACTTCCTCTTTGGTGAAGTCCAAATCGCCGATGAAGTCACGTCCACGAAAATTGGTTTGCATAATTTAGTCTCCTTTTAGTTAAGTAGTGCGTTGAAGGTTTTTTACAGATGACGGCAGACGGCGGTCAGCGGTCAAATCTTTTACCTCAGCAGCGAAGTAATAATGGCATAAAATTCGGCGGCTTTCACCATATCATCCAGCGGAACGCAGTCGCGGACGGTGTGCGCGGTTTCTTCATCGCCGGGACCAAATCCGATGGTGGGGATGTTTGCCTTGCCCGCCCAGTAAATGCCGTTGGTGGAGAAGTTCCACTTGCCGGGGGGCATATCTTCCAGCCCGATGAGTTTGCGCGCTTGCACGCCCGCCTGCACCAGCGGATGTGATTCATCGAGCGCCCATGCGGGGAAGTATTTATCCACCGGGAAGACAAAGCCCGTGTAGGAAGGCTCGTCGTAGAAAAGTTCCTCCACTTTTACCGTGTCTTTGAATTCCGCTGGGATTAAATCTTCAACCTGCTTTTTGACGACTTCCTTTGTTTCGCCAAAGGTCATGCGGCGGTCAATGTAAATGACGGCTTCATCCGGCACGGCGTTGATGGAAGGCGTTTGCACTTTCATATCGCTGACGGTGATTTTGCCATGACCGAGAAATTCATGGTCGCCGAGTTTGGGTTCAAGGTCGCGGATGCCTGCGATAACGGGCAGCAGTTTATAAATGGCATTATCGCCGAGATGATTGCTCGCCGCGTGCGCCGACTTGCCCTTGGCGGTGACTTTCATTTCAAGTCGTCCCTTGTGACCGCGATACACATTCATCTTGGTCGGCTCGCCGATAACGACAAAATCAGGGCGGACTTTGGGGTCCACTTCCACAAAGGCGTTGGGGGCAATGCCGTCGCACCATTCTTCCATATTCCCAAAATAATACGCGGTGTATCCTTCCAACAAGCCGAGGTCGCGCGCAATGGCAAGACCATACACCATGCCGGGCGTGCTGTTTTTTTCATCACACGCGCCGCGCGCATAGAAAATTCCATTTTCAATTTTGCCAATGAAGGGGTCCCACTCCCATTCGGCGGGGTCGCCAATGCCTACGGTATCAATGTGCGAATCGAACACAATCACCTTTTTACCGTTTCCAATTCGTCCAATGGTGTTGCCCATCCTGTCAAAGCGGACCTCATCATAGCCGAGTTTTTTCATCTCCGCTTGAATGCGCTCGCCTACGGGACCAATTTGCGATTCCATTGAGGGGATGGCGCAAATATCGCGCATAAATTGGATGATGTCTTCGCGCTTTTCTTCAACTTTGGCGTGAATTTGTTCTGCAATCTTTTTGTGGTCGGTCATTTTTTCTCCTTATGTTTCACAAACAATTATCGAACCTTGCAACTTTCTCACTTCCCAACCCTTCTCACAATATGAAAATGGAAATAGCCGGGAATGAAGTAACTGAGCGAATAATCTACAATTCGTCCGCTGGCGTTAAACAGCTGCGCGGAAAAATGCAGCAGCACGTCGCCGCGTTGAATTTCGAGCGGCTTGGCAACATCGGCTACGGCGCCAATCGCGCTGACATTCGCCCGCGAGGTGGCAAGCGCGTCGCCGCGGCTGAGCAAAAAGTCGAGGACAGAGCCGTGAAACTCGCCTGTCAGTTCATCCGCGCGGAGAATGTCTTCGGGCAAAGTATCCGCCAGATATGCCACCGGGCGGTTTTCGGCGCGGATGACGCGGCGCACGCAGGTCAGACGACTGCCGCGCGATACGTTTAACATCGAGGCAAGCGATTCATCCGCGTTGATTTGTTCCATCTGCAAATCGCTGACGGAAATTTCCAAGCCTTGCCGCCTTGCAATTGTTTCGATGCTTTCCAACACTTCCAGCCCGCTGTCCAGCGCTTGAAATTTGCCGGTCACATACGTTCCCGAACCCTGTCTGCGGCGAATCAATCCCTGCGTTTCAAACATGCGCATGGCTTCGCGCAGTGTGGCGCGGCTGACGCCCAATTGTTTTGCCAGCTCCGGCTCGGAAGTTAAGCGCTGCCCGGGTGGCGTTTTTTCAATTAGCGCCGCAAGGTCCGCCTGCAATCGTTGAAATGGAAAATTTGCCATAACGCTCCTTGTTATTCAATCACATCAATCAATTGGAACTTGTTCACATCCACCAAGCCTTTGTCCGAAATTCTTAACTCAGGGATGACCACCAGACCAAGCAGGCTCATTTGCATATTCGGGTTGTTGAGTTCGCAGCCGCACAGGGTATAGCCTTGCAGCACGCTTGCGGCTTTTTGGGCAACCACGTCCGCGCGTTCGTTGGACATTAATCCCGCGATTTTTAATTCCACTTTTCCCGCCACTTTGCCTTCAATCACCACCACTTGCCCGCCGCCGCATTTTGCCAGCTCGTTTGCCGCCATTGCCATATCTTCTTCGCTGGCGCCAACCACCACCATGTGATGGCTGTCATGCGCCACGGTGGAGGCAATGCCGCATTTGCGCGTAAAGCCAAAGCCGCTTACCAAGCCCGTTGTCACTTTGCCTGTGGCGCGGTGACGTTCCACAATGGCAATCTTGGCAATATCGCGCGTCATATCGGCTTTTAGTTCTCCGTTCACGGGCTGCATTTCAAAGGTGAGGTGTTTGGTCGGCGCTTGATTTTCAATAACGCCGATGACGTGGGCTTTCACCTTTGACCTTGCGCCTTCAACCTTCACCTTAAAATCTTCCGCCTTTAACGCGCGTTTGACTCGGACAGACTTGGTTGCCCATTGCGGGTATTTCACTGCGGGCAGGTTTGTCTTCCACTCCCCGTGTTCGGCAATGACTTGTCCTTTGGCGATTACCATTTCGGCTTTGAAGTTTTTCAAATCATCCGCCAGCAGCACGTCCGCCCAGCGTCCGGGCGCAATCATGCCCATTTCGCGCGAGAGTCCAAAATGTTCGGCGGTGTTAATCGTCATCATTTGAATCGCGGTAATCGGTTCGAGTCCCTGCTCGATGGCGTGACGCAATACGCGGTCCATGTGACCTTCGCGGACGAGCGTCTCGGCGTGCGAATCGTCCGTGCAAAGGATGAAGCGGCGCGAATCCATTTTCTTTTCGGTGATGGCTTTGACCTGCGCGGCGACATCATGCCAGGATGAGCCATAACGCAGCATGGCTTTCATTCCCTGCCGCACGCGGGCAACCGCGTCTTCGAGCCTTGTGCCTTCGTGGTCATCTTCCGCGCCGCCCGCAGCGTACCCGTGAAAGGGCAAGCCCAAATCGGGCGAGGCGTAATGCCCGCCGATGGTTTTCTTTGCGGCATGGGTGGCGGACATTTCATCCAGCATCTTTTTATCGGACATGAAGACGCCGGGGAAGTTCATCATCTCTCCCAAGCCGATGACGCCTTTCCACTTCATCGCTTCTTTCACTTCTTTGGGTCCAATGGATGCGCCGGGTGTTTCCAAGCCGGGCGCGGAGGGAACGCACGAGGGCATTTGCACCCAAACATGAATGGGCTGTTTGGCGGCTTCGTCCACCATCAGCTTTACGCCTTTAAGTCCGAAGACGTTGGCAATCTCATGCGGGTCAATGAACATGCCTGTCGTGCCGCGCACGGCAACGGCGCGCACAAATTCTGTGACAGTCACCATGCCGCTCTCAACGTGCATGTGGCCATCCAGCAATCCCGGAACAAGGTATTTGCCTTTTGCTTCAATCACTTTGGTTTTTTTGCCGATGGCGTGGCTGGCATCTTCGCCCACATAGGCGATGTGACCATTCACAATGGCAATGTCGGTATTGGGAATAATCTCGCCCGATTGCACGCTGACCCATTTCCCTTTGCGAATCACAAGGTCGGCGGGTTTGCGTCCCATGGCAACATCCACAAGGGATGCGGTGAGTTTGGTGGAGGGTGTCATTTTTTCTCCAAAAGAAGGCGCTTAAAACTTAAATTGCGGAATATCCTGCCTCATGGCAATTGTGTAAAGCGCGTATAACAATGTCCCGATTGTGGGAAGCGAGGAAACCCAGGCAAGCATGGTTTCTTCTTTTTCGATGAAGAACGCGGCAAGCAGCTGTGTGAGCGGAAGCAGGCGAATGAACAACAGCCCGCCATACCAATCGCCGGATGTATAGGTGTACGGAATGGTCAAAAGGAAGGCGAGGAACATCCATGTGCCGCTCATGCGTATCAATGCCAGAAACATAAAAAACAGGGCAAGCGCAACCACCGCCACTCCGGTGACGCCATGCGATAAAGAATACAATAATGAAATAAACATTTTTTTCTCCTCTTTTCTTAATTGGACCTGCGCAAAATCATTTGTTTTTTGCGTACGTTCTGTTAATTTAATGCAAGTTGCCGCCTTCAAAAAAATAGCGAGTTCGCTTGTTTTGAACCGCAGAGCCGCCGAGTTCGCAGAGTTTTTAATGAATTTCTCCGTGTCCTCCGCGCCTCTGCGGTAAAAATTAAGCAAGGGTAGAAACTTGGGTTAATTTATCAACAGTCTGCGCGCGGCTTGATTATGTTTTCCAATCAATTTATGTTTATCCACTGCGACCAGCTGACCTTCTTTGACGACAAATTTTCCATTCACCACCGTGTAATCCACATTGACGGATTGTCCAAAGACGACGGCTGCCACAGGGTCGTGCATTCCGGTAAATTCGAGCCGATTCAAATTCACGGCGAAGAAGTCGGCGCATTTATTAACTTCGAGACTGCCGATGTCCGCGCGTCCCAGCACGGCTGCGCCGCCGCGCGTGCCGAGATATAACGCTTCGCGCGCAGTCATCAACTTGCGGTTGGGGTCGGCGGATAGCGAATAGCCGGTGATGCCTTCCTTCAAGCGCGAGAGCAGCATGGCATTGCGGACTTCCGCGAGAAGATGCGAGCCGTCATTCGAGGCGGAGCCATCCACGCCCAAGCCGACGTTTACGCCAGCGGCGCGGTATTGCTTGACTGGCGCAATGCCGGAGGCGAGCCGCATGTTGGAGGTGGGGCAATGCGCCACCCCGCAGTTGTGCCGCGCAAAGGTTTGAATTTCGTCATCGTTCACCCAAACCGCGTGCGCGAACCAGACATCCCCGCCGACCCAATCCACTTCCTGCATGTATTCCACCGGGCGGCGTCCAAACATCTGCTTGCAGAATTGTTCTTCATCCTCTGTTTCAGCAAGGTGCGTGTGAAGGTGAACGCCGTAGGCGCGCGCAAGTTTGGCGGATTCTTTCATCAGGTGAGAGGTGACGCTAAAAGGCGAACACGGCGCAAGCACAATTTGCGTCATCGCGCCGCGTTTGGAGTCGTGATACGTTTCAATCAGCCGCTGCGAATCTTTCAAAATATTTTCTTCGGTATCCACCACAGAATCGGGCGGCAGTCCGCCTTTCGATTCGCCGAGACTCATCGAGCCGCGCGAGGCATGCAAGCGGACGCCAATTTCAAGCGCGGCGTGAATCTCATCGTCAAGTTTGCAGCCGTTGGGGAAGAGATACAAATGGTCGGAAGCGGTGGTGCAGCCCGAAAGCGCCAGTTCCGCAAGCGCGGTTTGCGTGGAGGTGAAAATATCCTCCGGCTGCAGTTTCGCCCATATCGGGTAAAGAGTCTTCAACCAGTTAAACAGGTTGGCATCTTGCGCGGGGCGCACGGCGCGGGTAAGCGTCTGATAAAAATGATGATGCGTGTTGACCAGCCCCGGCAAGACCACATGACCTTTGAGGTCGAGAACCTCATCCGCTGCGGCGGGCATATCGGCAGCGCGTCCGACATATTCGATGAAGCCGTCTTTAATAAAAAGACCACCATCGGGAATTTCCCGCTGGTGGTCATCCATTGTGACAATGTATGCGTTTTTTACAAGGAGGGTGGACATGACGCGCCTTTTTTCCAAATTAAGATTTGTCTGTTTGTATAGTTGTCTGACAAATCTTAG
>DAOTZP010000127.1:0-3926 GCA_034434265.1 Anaerolineales bacterium
TTTTTTCAGGCAATGGGACCTTCGCCAACGGCGGCGGGATGTACAACTACAACAGTGACCCCACGCTGAAAAATGTCACCTTCTCTGCCAACTCGGCAACCAACAACGGCGGCGGAATATATAACTACGATACCAGCGCGCCAACGCTGGTCAATGTCATCCTGTGGGGTAACGCCTCTCCCAGCGGGGCAGGTATCTACAACAGCGCCAGCACGCCACACATCTCTTACAGCGACGTGCAAGGCTGCGGCGGTTCCGGCGGCAGTTGGGTTTCTTCCTGCGGCACGGATGGCGGCGGCAACATTGACTCCAATCCGCTCTTTGTGGACGCCGACGGCGCGGACAACACCTCCGGCACGGCGGACGACAACCTGCGCCTGCAATCTTCCTCCCCTGCCATTGACGCCGGGAACAACACACCCGTCACCGTCACCACAGACTTGGATGGCAACCCGCGCATTCAGGATGGGAACAACGACAGCACAGCCACAGTGGACATGGGCGCGTATGAAGCCGACCCGCCCCCTGTTGTCTCCTCCATCACCCGCGCAGACGCGAACCCGACTTCCGCCACGAGCGTGGACTTCACCGTCACATTTAGCGAATCTGGCACCGGCGTGGACGCCAGCGACTTCACCCCAGCCATGAGCGGCGGCGTGGCGGGCGCCAGCGTAACCGACGTAAGCGGCTCCGGCGCAACCTACACCGTCACCGTGGACACCGGCACAGGCAGCGGCACGCTCGGTCTCAACTTGACTGATAATGATTCAATTTTAGATGGCTCAAGCCGCCCGCTGGGAGGCGCGGGCGCGGGCAACGGCAACTTCACCGGCGAAACCTACACGGTGGACAAAACTTCTCCCACCGTCACTTCCATCACCCGCGCGGATGCCAACCCCACCGCCAATGCAAGCGTGAACTTCACCGTCACATTTAGCGAATCTGTTACCGGTGTGGACACCAGCGACTTCACCCCGGCGGCGGGCGGCGGACTGAGCGGCGCAAGCGTGACAGGCGTGAGCGGCTCCGGCGCAAACTACACCGTCACCGTCAACACCGGCACAGGCAGCGGCACGCTCGGTCTCAACCTGACCGATGACGATTCAATTGCGGACAGCGTGGGCAACCCGCTGGGCGGCATAGGCGCGGGCAACGGCAATTTCACCGGCGAAATTTACACGGTGAACAAAACCGTAACATTCAAATCCACAGGTTCGCAGGATGGCTGGATTCTCGAATCCAGCGAAACAAGCAACGCGGGCGGCAGCATGAACAGCGGCGCGACCACCCTGCGTTTGGGCGATGACGCAGCGAAAAAGCAATACCGCTCGGTTCTCTCCTTCAACACCGCCTCTCTGCACGATACGGCTGTCGTCACCAAAGTCACCCTCAAACTGCGCTCCGCAGGCATAACCGGCGGCGGAAACCCGGTGACCATGTTCAACGGCTTTAGAGCGTATATCAAGCAAGGCGCGTTTGGAACTTCCGCGCTCGCGCTCGGCGACTTCAACGCCACAGCCAGCATGATGGTGGGTCCCTTAACAGTCACGCCGAGCGGCGGCTGGTATAGCTTGGGGCTGACAAGCGCGAGTACGCAAATCAACAAAACAGGGCTGACCCAAATCCGCTTGCAATTCTCGCTTGACGATAACAATAACACCATCGCAAATATTCTGAACATTTACAGCGGCAACGCAGGCGCGGCAAGCCGTCCGCAGTTGATTGTGGAATACTATCTGCCGTAACAAAAAAACATCCCGAAGGCTCAAAACCTTCGGGATGTTTTTTACAGACCGCTGACCGCCGTTCGTAGTCGGCGGTCATTTTTACATAAACCAAGTCGTTACACAGGAAACGACGCATCCCCGCATCACCTTCATCGTGAGCGGAAAAGCGCGCTGCTCCAAATATTTCCCTTCGGAGAGTCACTCATTAAAGATATTTAATATTTCCATCGGCAAATTGCGTCAAATCAGATTAATATTTCTATATGATGCTGACATTAACGTATGCTGCGAATCTTATCGAAATGGCAGCCAGTCTCTGGCTGGCGTTCTTTTTATTTGTACGCGGATACCCCAACCTGACGACCATGCGCATTGCGCTTACCTTATTGGCGTTGTCGGCTTATTTTCTTGGAGCATTCAATAATCACTTCATGCCGGTTGCGGGGAGCGCCGCTTTGCGGGCAATCTTGCTGGTCATCAGCATGGGGTTGTGGTATAGCGCCATTTTCTCGCTTTTTCCCGAGGCGCAGAAAAAACGCATGCGCTGGCTGGAATATGCGGTTTATACGCTTTCCATTGTCACAGCCCTGCTGCTTTTCACAGACCGCGATGCGTTTCTTGAGGAGGGCAGTTCAACAACCTATGCGGCCCCCATGCAAAGCGGATTGACCTCCTCCATGTATGGAAACACACTGCTTTTCGTGGCAATATGCACACCGCTAACGGCGTGGATGAACAAACGCATGCGCGCCACACCGGAAGGCAAGTTCTTGCTTGTTGTTTCTTTCTTCCCCCTGTTTACAACTCTTTACAAAATCGTCTCGCTGCTGACATACGATGAGATTATGCCGCGCATTGTGCAGGATGGCTTGTTCTTTGCAGGGGTATTTTTGATGGGCATCGCCGTGGCAAGACACCAAAGCATGCTCGAGCGCAGAACGATACTGGAGGAACTGCCGCTCACCACCCTTGTGACCATGATTGCGGCGTTTTCGCATGGTGTGGTCGCGTATCTGGCTGGGGTTCCCTTCCCGGCGCTGGGAAATACAACCGCCGTTGTCATCACAACCTTGGGGATGTACGACCTTGCGCGGGAAGTGATAGACCGCAGCCGATGGAGCCGCAAAAAGTTGTTTCGCAGCCAGCTGCGTACTGTGGATAATGAAGGGGGCGATAAATTGCGCGTGATGCTGCAAGAGGGGCTGGACCTGCTCTGCAAGACGCTCAACACAGACAGCGGGTTTGTCGCCGCTTACAGGGATGGAAATGCCCGGGTACTGGCAGCCAAAAACTCGGTCGAAGTGGGAAGCGAACTGCCGCTTAAGATGGAAAACGATGAAGGGCAGTTCCGGTCTGAGGGGCAGTTCCCCAATATCGAGTGGGTATCTTCCGTATTTGAAGGCAGAAAACAGGTGGCGCTGGTGGGGATTGGGGCTTCAAACGTCAAGTTGGATTTTTCAAGCGGCGACCTGGAACTGCTGGGGGATTTTGCCGACCATGTGGGCGCTTTGCTCTCGCTGGCGGATATGGTGCGGGAAAGTCAAAACGCCGCATCGCGGGCTATGGATTTGCAAACTTTGAAATGGAACTCGGCGGCGGAAGATATGATGCGCTCTGCGCAGGACGCGGCCCCTTCGGAATTGACGCCGATGGTCGAGGAAGCCCTGCGCAAGTATGCGAACATCGTCGCGCTGGGAGAGTCGCCGCTGGCGGATTGGGCGCAGATACAGGCGGAGACACAGCTGGAACGCGGAAAGAAATTACAACAGATTCTGCGTGAAGCGGTGGAAGCCCTGCACCCCGGAGGCGCGCGCCCGGTGGATGTCATTCCGCGCGCTTGGTATGCCTATATCATCATCCACGATGCGTATGTAGAGGGGTCGCCCAACCGCGATGTGATGGCGCGTTTGTATATTTCGGAAGGCACTTTCAACCGCACCCGCCGCAGCGCCCTGCGCGGATTGGCGCGCTGGCTGGAGGAAAAATACGGCAAAAATTAAAAGTTGGCGGTTTTTGGCAGTTAATTTTCGCTTCTTTTCGGTAAGATAGGGGCCTAAGCAGACAAAAAAGAGAGAGATTGCCATAAAACCACAGACAGCAGACTGTGGTCGGCGGTCATTTTTACATAAGCCAAGCCGTTATACAGAAAACGGCACGTCCATTCATCAGGAGGCACAACATGTTGAAACGCATTCATTC
>DAOTZP010000128.1:0-7095 GCA_034434265.1 Anaerolineales bacterium
GTCAGGCGTAAAACGTCTTTGAGCCGCATAAAGGAATTATACGGGATGGATGATAAATTTTCGGGTTATACTTTTCTGAAATGACAAAAGCAAAAAACAACCTCCCTGCATACGCGGATAATCATTCCAGCTTTCCTTCTTTTTCCCCGCCGTATTTTCAAAAAGAAGCCAAATTGACCGCCTTTTTATTTCAAGCGGAACTTAAGGCGCTTGCCGCTTTGTGCGATTCGCTGCTTAATGTTTCGGACGGTTTCCCCTATCGCTACGAACCGGTTTCCGCGTCTGTCATGCTTGTCTTTGCCGATATGCTTGTCTCTTCGCGCAATGAGCGGGATGAGCAGGTTGGCTTCATTCCAGAATCTGAGGTTGGGTTTTGGGTTCTGACGCTGGCGAAGCGAAAAACAAAGCATGGCGAAATTCCCAGTCATTTGGCGTGGTTTTTGCCTTATGTCTTTGTTAACGAAGGCAATGCGCTCACCAGCGGGCGGGAGGTGTTGGGCTTTAATAAACAATTTGCGGTAATCGAAAAACCCGCGCGTTTGCAAAAACCGGAATTTTCTGCGCAGGTGATGGGGTTTAAGCAGTTCGGTCACGGCGCGGTTGCAAAGATGGAGACTTTGCTGCATGTGCGCCCGTATGCTTCCCCGCGCGATGAAAGCCGCCAAGATTTTTCCGCCATACAATCTTCTTTTTTTGATACGCTGCTGCGGGCTGCGCGAACAGGCATGGATAAAATTCTCCTGCGAATTGGCTCGCGGGTGTTAAATGACGCGATTCCGCTTGTGTTTCTTAAACAATTCCGCGACGCGCAAAACCCCGCTTTGGCTTGCTATCAATCCATTGTAAAAGCGCGGCTTAAAGTGGAAAAATTCCGCCAAGGCGGAATTTTTCTAAAACCTTACATGCTGCGTCTTTTTCCGCTGGCAAGTCATCCGCTGGCGCAAAATTTGGGACTGAAAGAAAGCCAGCCTTCAAAAATTGGCGCGTGGATGGACGTTGATTTTTCAATCGGCGGCGGAAAAATCGAAGAATGGGTTACAGATATTTCTTTGTCAGCAATTTGAGCTTTTGTTTTGTCTTTGCGGGAATGACTTTTGGATTGGTAATTAAAGCGGTGGACAAGGCTTGCCCGCATTCGCACGCGCGGTTTTCTTTCAAGTTCCTTGCCAAATTCAACACAGCCTGCTGCGCGGCGTGGGTGTTTTTATTTAAGGTTTGAATGACCATTTCCACGGTCACAGGTTCTTCGCTGTGATGCCACACATCGTAATCCGTGACGTGCGCCATGATTGCGTAGCACATCTCCGCCTCGCGGGCGAGAAACGCTTCGGGCGAAGCCGTCATGCCGATGATGGACATGCCCCATGAACGGTATAAGTTCGATTCCGCTTTGGTGGAAAAACGCGGACCTTCAATGGTGATGAAGTTCCCGCCGCGATGCGTAACCGCGCCCGTCTCGCGGACGGCGGCTTCCACTTGGGAGGAGAGGTCCGGGCAGAAGGGGTCGGCGACGCCGACGTGGGCAACCAAGCCTTCCCCAAAGAAAGAACGCGCGCGCTCTTTTGTAAAGTCAAATAAATTATCGGGGATGACAATATGTCCGGGGGCGTAATCTTCCCGCAGCGAGCCGCACGCGCTGATGCTAACCACGCGCTCCACGCCCAGCGATTTTAGCGCGTAAATGTTGGCGCGGTAAGGCACTTCGGTTGGCGTCAGGCGGTGACCGATTCCATGCCGCGCCAAAAACGCAACTTGCACGCCTGCCAGTTCGCCAACAAGGATGGGCGCGCTGGGTTTGCCAAACGGGGTTGAAACCTGACGCGATTTTACGTTTTCCAGCCCTGTCATGTTGTAAAGACCCGAGCCGCCGATGATTGCGAGGGATATTGTTTTGCTCATGCTTTGCGCTCCAATTTTTGAGTGGGTTGAAAGAGTGTATCGGGCGAAAGTGTGACGTGAATTTGCACAGACCCGCATTGAATAACATCGTCGGTGGCAAGCACGGTGGGGGTTTGCACCGCAATGTCGTTCAATATTGTACCATTAGTGGAGGCAAGGTCTTCCAGCCACCATTGATTGTGATGGTAGGCTAAGCGGGCGTGGCGGGTGGATACTGTGTCGTCATTTATGGGCAGGTCGCAGCCGGGGTCGCGCCCCAGAATAATTTCCGGCTGGGAAAAATGACTGGCAAGCGAAAGCATGTTTTTTTGCCGCACGGTTAATAAAATGCCGGGCGCGCGCCGTTGCGCGTTTGCTTCGCCTTGTCTTTGGGTTTCTTTCCATAACGTATAAAGCGCCCACCCGAGGAATCCATACAGGGCAAGCGCTGCAAGCAGCCGCAAGGCTAAAACGATGACTCCGCTCATTCAGTTGGTTTTTTAATATCCAGCGTGGAGTGTTCTTCGCGTTTGAGGAAGGCGGTGGGACGGTTGGATGCGGCGCTTTCCAACGGAGCGGTATCTTTCAAGTCGGGGCGGGGCGGGGGGTTATCCTGCCCGAAGATGAGCGTCACGCCCGCCAGCGAAATGACATCGCCCGGATACAGCACGCTTTGATTGGCGCGCTGCCCGTTGACAAATGTGCCGCCGGTGGAGTTTAAGTCAAAAATGACGTACCGTCCTTTTATCACGCGCAGTTGTGAGTGGGCGCGCGAAACCCGTGGGTCATCAATCACAAGGTGATTATCGAGCCTGCGTCCGATGTTGATGACAGGGGAAGTTAAAGGATACACTTTTACGCCTTCCACAATCAAAAAAGCGTTGGAAGGGATTTTTACTTCTTCTTCTGAAGCGTCTGAAGCGTTCGCCGAAGGCATTGCATTTGTATCAGCCATTGTGTCCATCCTGTGCGAAACGACAACTTCAACAAAACCGCGCGGGGTCGTTTCGCTGCTTAAAACTGTTATCGTGGGGGATATTGTAAAGCGAAAGCCCGCATCCTGCACAGTGGCTGTGACAGCTTGCAATACTATTGCAAGCAATTGCTCATTCTGCCATTTGGGAAAATCCAGCGGGTTGACCGTCAGCGTGTAGGACGTGGGGGCGGCAAGCGAGCCGTCTTCCAGCGGGCGCGCGTTGTTGCGAATTGCCGCCGCCAGCTGCTGAATGACGAGAGTTTCCACCTTGCTGCCGGGAAGCAGGCGCAGCAGGTCCACCTCAATGAGCGATTGCAAGCGGGCTTCAATTTCACTTAAATTCATTTCAGCGCCTGTTTGCAATTTGGGCAGGTTTTGTCGCTTGCTTTGACCACATACCCGCACGATTTACAGGTGAAGGGCTGCGCGCTGCCAAGCGGCGCGCCGCACGCAATGCAGTTGGGTTCTCCCACCGGGTTTGCCACATGGCAATATTCGCAAGTGGTGCGCTTTAACCTTTCCGAAAGTTCCGCCGAGGCGCCTGCAGCCCGCGCCGCCTGTGAGATGGTTTTCCACACCCGCTCGCCGAGTTGCAGGTTTTCAATGTCCTGCGCTATGTCATCCAGCCTGCCAAGCAGACTGAATGGATTTTTTAAGGCAGCCAGCGCGCTTACGCCCAAACTTGCGGCAACGCCCAGCCACGCCTGCTGACCGAGTTCCACCATGATTCCTTCTTCAATGCGTTGAATCGTCACTGTCATTGCGGTTTGCCCGCCGGAGGACGCCCCGGGGCGCGTGCCAATTTGCACGACGATGCGGTCGCTTTGCCCGAGGGTTTGCGCGCGCAAATTCCCCTGATTGAACGCGCCCAAAAGCGCCTGCGCAATATCGGCAGGTTTAAGGTTGCCGTGAAAAATTTTCCGTTCCATAACTCGATTATAATCTTTGTTTGTTAAAAAATAAGAAGAGATGATTTATGAACCGATTTTGGACTCACACGCTGACTTTTACCACCCTGATTTTTTTTCTGCTCTTTGGATGGAACGCGGAGGACGTTCTCCCCGCTGCCTTTGCCCAGCAGCCAAGCGAAACGCCTGCAGGCGGGTTGTTCATTACCGTTGTGACGGACGAACCGCAAATCAACGTGCGTATGGGACCGAGCTCCACCATTTACCCTGTGGTCGGCACGCTGCCGACTGGCGCCACCGCCCCGGCATTGGGCAGGTCGCCGGGCGGCGACTGGGTGCAAATTGAGTTTCCCGGCGCGCCGAACAACGTCGGCTGGGTGTATGCGCCGCTTGTGCAAGTTTCACCGCCGGGGATTTTACGCATTGTGGAGCCGCCGCCGACTCCTGTGCCGCCTGCCACCGCCACCATTGACCCAACGCTCGCGGCGCAGTTTTACACCAAAACGCCCACGCCTTTACCGCTGCCCACTTTTACCCCTCCGCCGCCGTTGACCGTGCCGGTCTTTACACAATCGCCCATTGGGGAGGGCAGGCAGGCGATTCCGCTGGTCAGCGTGATTCTTGCGCTGGCTGTGCTGGGTGCGGTTGGGTTTGCCCTTTCCCTGTTTATCCGAAAGTAATGTGTGTAATGCAATGTCATCCGCAGTGAAATATAAAGTCCGCTTTGCCGCTTTCTTCATCCTGATAATTTTCGGGACGTTGTTCATGCAAGTTCCAGCCCCGTCGTTTGTTCACGCGCAGCAGCCAACCGGTTCTGTGCCAACCGTAACCGGCACACCCTCCGGCGCAATCGTTGCGCTGTACCTTGACGAAGCGCGCCCGCAGGAATTGGTGTACGCCGGTCCGAGCTCGTATTTGTATCCGCCTGTCGGCGTGATTTTAATGGGACAGGAACTGCCCGCCTACGGATATTCCGCCGACCAGCAGTGGATTCAAATTTACTACCCCGGCGTTCCCGGCTCGCGGGCTTGGGTGTATGCCCCGTATGTGCGCATGGTCAAACTGGGACCCATGCCGCGCATTGAGCCGCCGCCAACGCCCACTCCCGCCTCCACGCCGATTGTGAACATTGACCCGACCTTGCTGGCAGCATTCAGCACGCCCGCAGCGCCGACCCGTCTGCCGACTTTTACCGCGCCCGCCCCTTTGGAAGCGGCAACCTTTTCCGCCGCAAATGTGAACGCAAACCGCATTCCGGCGGGATTGCTCATTCTCATTTTTGGATTCATCGGCGCATTCGGCACATTGATTTCGTTTTTGCGGGGCAGGTAGTTCAGTTGCCAGTCATCAGTGAACAGTGAGCCAGTGGAGAGTGGGTTGGGGTAGAATTGCGTCATTCAAAAAAAAACAGAGAGGAAAAAAACCATGTCAAAGCAAAAAGCGGCCGCCATTGTTCTGATTGTTGTTGGGCTTGTTTTTCTGTTTTATTTCCTAAGTTCAATGCTGGATGCCAAGCCTGAATCCCTGTTGACGTGGGTTGCGCTGGCGCTGGGAGCAGGCGCAAATTTAAAAGGCTGGGTGGATTTATTTAAGAAGGAGAAGAAAGAGAAAAGCGAAGCGGGGAAAAAATCCGAACAGCAAATTCAAGAAATGCAATCTTCCCTGTTTGGCGGGCAAAGCATGAAAGGCAAAGGCGGGAAGCAAAGGCAAACCATGAAAAATTCCATCGGCGGGAAGCAAAATATGGAGTAGCCCCATGTCCACAGACTTAAGCCACTTTACAGACCGCGAAGAAGCCATTACCGCCTTTAACCATTTTTGGAAAGCGGACTCGCCGTGGATACTTGCCTTTCACGGCGTTTCGGGACAGGGGAAAAGTTCCCTGCTGGCTTGGCTGGAAGAATACCGCTGCAAGCCGCAGAACTACCTGTACGTCAATCTCTCCATTGGAAATTACGCCGCCAACTTGATGGGTTTTTTTGCCTCCACCGTAGAGTCGCGCTCGCTTCGCGCAAGCGAGGAGGCGAAAAACTCGTTTCGCGCCGCGTATGACGAAGCGTTGAGCAGCCTCGAAAAGCGGCACGTATCCATCACGCAGACGCAGACCATGAGCGCCACGCTGGGCGGGGAACAAACCATGCAGGCGAATGTGGCTGACGCCTTCCGTCACATGAAGCGCGACGCCGAAAATCGGGTGATTGAAGCATGGCTGGACCTGCTGCGCAAATTGCCCGAAGAAGAAAAATTCGCGCTGCTGCTCGACGATTACGACCTATATCAAGACAGCGCGGGGTTGGAGAACGTTCAAACCTTGTGGAACACGCTGGAACGCGCCCGCCAGATTCTGCCCAATTTGCGCGTGTGCCTTGCCTGCCGCGAGCAAATTCGCCATTTGGAACATACAAGCGCGCTGGAGCGCGGATTAAGCGGATTGTCCCTGCCTGACCTTTCGCCGCAGGACAGCGCCGCGCTGCTTAAAGCATTTGGCGCGAATGACGAAAAATTTTTTGAAGCCGTTCACCGCCTGACGAATGGACACCCTTTGTTAACCCGCATGGCGGGCGAACTATGGCGCGATACGCCGGGAGGCTTTCCCGCTGCGGATGTGCCGCATGTGACCAAACTTGAAAAAGCCGCAAACTGGCTGCAAACAAAAATCTTCAACCGCATGGAATCGGACGAACTGCGCGAGGCGGCAACCTGGGCTTTGGTGTTGCGCTGGTTTTTCTTTGAAATGCTCAACGACCTGTTGGACGCCCCGCTTGCCAAACCGCAATATCAAAGGTTAATTGCGTATTCGTTTTTTGTTCCCGCCAAGTCGCGCGAGGGGTACAAAGCCGGGCATGACCTGATTCGCCTTGTGCATCTTGACACGTTGCGCCGCGAAGAACCCGCCAAATTGAAAGCGTTTCACGCCCGCGCCGCCGCTTACTTTGCCAACAGAGAAGACCCGACATTGGAACGCCTGTATCACGGGCTGATGTCCGCGCCGGAAGAGTTTTTTAACGAATGGCAGGAAATAGAAGGAAAAGCGGCAAAAACATTCGACCACGAGCGCTGGAACTTTGCCCTGGAAGCCGCCCTGCCCGCCGCGCCCCTGCTGCCGGAAGCAATGCGCGCAAAGATTTACTTATACGCGGGACTTCGCCAACATCACTACGGCGATTACCGCCTTGCCCTGCATTATTTCCAGCAAGCGTTGCCTTTGTATCGGCAAATCGGCGACAAAGAGGGCGAAGGCGCGACACTCAATAACATCGCTGGAATATTCCGAGCGCAGGGCGATTATGAGACGGCGCTGACCTACTTGAAACAATCGCTCTCCATACAACA
>DAOTZP010000129.1:0-9826 GCA_034434265.1 Anaerolineales bacterium
GGAGGCGTTCTTCCATCAATTGACCGTTGACGTAGAAGCGCATCACCTGCGCAAAGCGTTCCACACGGATGCGATTCAAGAGTCCCTCGGCGGGTGACGGCGGGAAGTTCTTGCCCTTCCAGGTGAACGAAGGCAGGGACTTGTAGAAATCGTTGAAGAAGTATTGGTCGGCATTACCGATTCCGGAGGCATAGTACTTCTCACCGTTGACGGCATAAGCAATGCCGCAGAACGCGCCGTTTGCCATGCAGTCCACTTCGGCAACAAAATCCTTCACGGTTTGACCAATGGGCAGGATGAGCGTGCTGTTGAATGCAATGGTCAATTCGGGGATGCCGTCGCGATAATAGGGTTCGAGCGGGTCACCGCCGCGCACAGGGATGGGCGTGCCTTCATCGAAGGTATTCTCGTAAATGAGAGTGGCGTTCTGTAAACGCGCTTCAAGTTCGGACCATACGGCGGTTGCCGTTCCAGACGCCTGCTGCGTACCGACGACAGCAGTGGCGCTCTCAATAGCTTGTTGGGTGCTGACTTCGTTTATGGCGGCTTGACCTTCATCTGAATTTGCCCAATTGACAAATAACATTCCCGCCCCGCATAAACAGATAAGGACAATGAGCGCCCCAATGGCGATTTTAATTCCACGTGACATAAAGCTCTCCTCATTTTTTATTCGAAGTCATCTCAAAAATGGTAAACTGTCGCTCAAACCCAAATTGGGAGCGAGCGAATAGACCTTACAGAGATGGCGCCTTTGTCATGGCTAATTTTATCAAAGTGTTTGATTTACAAAACTTACCTGCTGAAAGCAGAAAGCCCGCAAAATTATACACTCCCAAGCAAGGTTGCTAAAGAAACTTCACGTCTTCGTGAAGTTGAAACAGCCCCGCTTGGCGAAATTTTTGGATTAGAATTGCGCCATGTCCCCATTTGCGGGGCGACGGGTTTCGGATGCAACGGTTTTTCGACAATTTCGTTGGGCGGTTTTTCAACAGGAGAGTAAGTTTATGTGTACAAGTTTTGTTTTCCGTAAAGATATCGTTTTAGTTGGGATGAATTTTGACAACAACGGCAAAGAATATAAAGTATCAGACCTTGGGGGTAAGGGATTTTTACTTACTGTTAAGATGGGTAATGCTTTTTTTTCATCAGTTGGCATCAATCCAAACGGGATATTTGTGAATGACCAAATGGTTGACCCAAGTGAAAACGGCGTATATAAGCGACAAAACAGTAAAAGATGGGTTACTTCAAAATTAGTTGACACTATTTTGAAAACGAATGTTAATTTTTCAGGAATTATCACAACCCTAGAGCAAGTGGAAATTGTGAATGCGCCAAAAACAAGCACTCACAACCTTATCGTTGACAGAAACGGAGATATATGCATTGTTGAACCGGGCAGGAAAAATATCGTTTCAAAAAAAGAAGAATCTGATTGGTTCATCCTGACAAACTTTCCTATTTCGGATTATGAAGAGATTACTCCAAAGAAGGTTGCAGGCAGCGGAAGCGACCGATACATGAAGGGTTTTAATTTGTTGGATAAAAAGAAAGACCTGATGACTATTGAGTCTGGGTTTTCCATCCTAAAAGATTTACAACAAAACAGCTCTACATGGGTTACTGAACTTTCGCTAATTTACGATGCCACCAATCGGGAACTGTATTATTGTCAAAACCGCAACTTTGAAGACATAAAAAGAATCGACTTGTAGCGCCGAGGGCGGCGGGGTTGGGTATGAAGGTTTTTCGACAGTTTTGTTAGCCAGCGCAGTCATGCGAAAACTCGTCATCAGAACAAACAGAAAAGCTCATACTCTGGGGCGAAAGAGGATGATTCTGAAACTATATCAACTTCCTATTCATTTGCTTGAAAGAAAGGTCATTGCAGTTGGCTTCTACTCTCTAATCTCTACTCTCTAATCTCTATTCATCTACTCTCTATTCTCTATACTTATAATACGCCGCGCACGCCCCTTCGGAAGAAACCATCGTTGCGCCGAGCGGGGTTTCGGGCGTGCATAATTTTCCAAACGCGGGGCAGTCGTGCGGTTTTTTCAATCCCTGCAAAATTTGTCCCGCAATGCACAGCGGAGATTCTTCCGGGTGAATTTCTTCCACGTTGAATCGTTTTTCCGCATTGAATTCATCAAACTCCGGGCGCAAGCCCCAGCCGCTCATGGGAATTTCGCCAATGCCGCGCCATTTGCGGTCGCATTCCATAAATACTTTGTTGATTGAATCCTGCGCGGGTTTTAAGCCCTCAAATGTCACGGCGCGTTGATAGGCGTTGGCAACTTCCGCCTTGCCCGCTTCAAGCAGTTGCACGGTTTTCAAAATGCCATGCGCAATATCCAGCGGCTCGAAACCGGTCACAACCATTGGGATGTTAAACTTTTCCACCAGCGGCGGATATTCCCAATAATGACAAGTCTAAAGACTTGTCCTACTTACAAACATATTTTAATCCACAAATTGTTTGATGACGTCCACCACTTCGCCGTCTTTGTTGCGGATGGTGACTTCGAGCGGCATTTGTCCGGGCAGCGAGTGTGTGGCGCAGCCGAAGCAGGGGTCGTACACGCGGAAGCCCATCTCAACCATGTTCAGCAAGCCTTCGTTGACTTGTCCGTTTTTGATGAGGGCGCGGGCGGCTTTGTTGGTGGTCATTTGAATCGGGGCGTAGTTGTTGGTGGTGCCGACGATGAGGTTGGCTTTGGTGATGATGCCGCGCTCGTCCGTCCAGTAGTGATGAGTCAAAGTTCCGCGCGGGGCTTCAACGATGCCGACTCCTTCGGTGGGGGTTTCGGTGGACTTGGTGTGGACGTTGGGCGATGTAATCTCCGGGTCGGTGGCGAGTTCAACCCAATGTTCCGCCGCGTAAAGCAGTTCAATGAGGCGTGCCCAGTGCGTAGCAAGGCGGTGATGAACGGGCTTGCCGCCGAGCGTGGCGTACATCTTTTCGTATTGTTCCTGCGCGCGCGGGGTTGCCATGCCGTCGGATGCGTTCAGGCGCGAGAGCGGGGAGGCAACATACACGCCGCTGTCTTTGCCGTCCACAGAACCTTTCCAGCCGACGTTTTTGAGATACGGGAATTTGAGATACGTCCACGGTTCAACGTGTTCGGCAATGTGATGGACGTAATCCTTCGGCTCGTATTTGCAGAATTCCTTGCCTTCGAGGTCCACCACTCGCACTTTGCCGTCGTAGAAATTCACTTTGTTGTTCGCGTCCACCAATCCCATGTAGTAGGTTTGGTGATAGTACACATCGCCGAGAATTAAATCTGCGTAGGTTTTGTTGCTTAATACAATGTCGTTGAAGGCTTGCAGGCTGAACAGCGCGAAGTCAATCGCCCAGCGTCCCATTTCTTCGATTTCTTTGCGTTCGGCTTCGCTGAGGATTTTGGTGACGCCGCCGGGGATGGCGGTGGCGGGATGCACTTTGCGCCCGCCAATCATCTCAACGACGTGATGTCCATACTTGCGCATTTGAATCACTTTGCCGCCGATTTCCAAGCCGACTTTGTGAATCACGCCGAGGATGTTGCGCTCCGCTACGGGCGCGTCGGGACCGACGATGAAGTCGGGACCGGCGAGGGCGTAAAAGTGCGTGGTGTGGTCGGTGCAGTAGAACGCCATGTAGAGCAATTCGCGCAGCAGTTTTGCCGCGCGCGGCGGGTCAACGTGATAGACGGCGTCTGCGGCTTTTGCGCCCGCCATGTGATGCGCCTCAGGGCATACGCCGCAAATGCGGTTGGTGAGCAGGGGCATTTCCTCCACAGGGCGCCCAACGCAGAAGCGTTCGAAGCCGCGCAGTTCGGGAATTTGGAAGTAGGAGTTGGCGACGTTGCCTTTTTCGTCAAGGAAGATATCAATCTTGCCGTGACCTTCCAGACGGGTGATGGGGTCAATGGTTATTTTTTGCATAACGTCCTCCTAGTGTCCGTTTTTCTTGTACGCGCCCGCTCCGCCGCGGAAGAGTGAATCTGCAAGGTTGAAGCGGTAGAACTGTCCGGTTGGGTCGGGGATGCCGTCAAGAACTTTGTCAATTTCTTCGGGGGTGTTTTGCGTCAATGACGGAAGCAAACGCGGTGATGAGTCTTGCGCCGTAATCCACCACGCCTTCGGCGGGACCGTAACAACCGATGCATTGCGCGCCCACGCGCGGACAGCGCGCGTCGCATCCGCTGCGGGTGGCGGGACCGTTGCACGGGATACCTTGTTCAAGCAGACAGATTTCCGCGTCAACCGGCGCAACGTCTTGAATGCGTTTGAATTCTTTTACCATTTTCACGTTGCGTTTGCGCGGACATTCTTCGCATACTGTTGAGCCGCCCGCGCCGATGACGGAGCCTTTGGGCGGCAGTTGCGCTTTGCCTTGCAGAACTTGAATGACCAAATCAATCACCGCCGCAATTTGATGACTCTCCGGCGGGCAGCCGGGCATGTAGTAATCCACGTCCACAGTTTACGCGAGAGCCTTCAATACGGGGTTAAAAACGGGGATGGTAATTTCGCCTTCGGGGACTTTGGTCACCGGCTGCTGCATGACCTTGTTTGGGTTGTCGGTGGATATGGTGGTGTATGCGGTTTCAATTAATTCCCGCGCCGGGACAAGGTTTCCCAAACCGGGAATGCAACCTTCCGTTGCGCACGAGCCAAACGAAACGAGAATTTTGGATTTGCGGCGCAGCAGGTGGGCGATGTGCTCGTTCTCTTGGTTGCGAATCGAGCCGTTCCACAAGGTCAGCAGAATTTCGCCGTCTTCGAGCGCTTCCACGTCTTTGTATTTCGCGTCCATGGCAACGGGCCAGAAGGCAACGTCAAAGTTCGCGTCCACATCGAGGATTTTCTCGCCGATGTTCAGCACCGCAATTTCGCATCCCCCGCACGAGCCAGCCCAATACATTGCAAATTTTGGTTTGTTGCTCATGCTGCCACCTCCATAATTTCCTTTTCGGCGTGTTTGCCGTTTTCGATATTCTTGTGCCATCCCAGCGGACCAAGCGCGCGGATTTCTTCTACAAAGGTATTAATCTCATTCGCCAGTTTCACGCCTTCCGCCGCGCTTGCCCACACGAGTTTAACCCGCTCCGGCGCAATGCCCATGCCGTTCAGCACACGGCGCAGCAACAGAAAGCGGCGCAGGGCTTTGTAATTTTGCCCAATGTAGTGACATTCGCCGGGATGACAGCCGGTAATCAGCACGCCGTCCGCGCCGCCCGATAATGCTTTCATCACAAAGGTCGGGTCAAGGCGTCCGCTGCACATCAAGCGGATGAGGCGCACGTTGGGCGCGTATTTTGTCCGCGCTGTGCCAGCCAAATCGGCGGCGCGGTACGAGCACCAGTTGCAGGTAAAACCGATAATAGTCGGTTCAAATTGGTCAGTCATGATATTTCTCCTACGCCATTGCTCTTACGTCGAAGAGTAAGCCGTGAATCTGCGCCAGAACTTGTTCATTGGAGAAGCCTGTTCCGCTGATGGCGCCCGCCGGACAAGCCGCCACGCACGTTCCACAACCCTGACAGAGCGCGGGGTTGATTTCGGTCACCATGCGGTCTTCGTGGAACAGAATTGCGTTGAAGGGGCAAAGCCCGTTGCAGATGCGGCAGCCGGAACATTTCTCTTGATTGACGCTGGCTTTGATGGGTTCAAGCGCGACTTCTTTTTGCAGAATTTTGTCCAACACGCGGGCTGCCGCCGCCGCGCCTTGCGCCACGCTGGCGGGGATGTCTTTTGGTCCTGTTGCGCAGCCTGCAATCATCACGCCTTCGGTCATGGTGGAGACGGGGTCAAGTTTTGGATGTTTTTCATTGAACCAGCCGTCGGCGGAGCAGCCAATACCAAACAGGTGACTGGTTTCTTTTGCGTCGTGGCGCGGCTCCATGCCGATGGATAGAATGACCATATCCACCGGAATGCGGCGCTGCTTGCCTGCCAGCGTATCCTCCACTTGAATGATGAGTTTGCCCTCTTCGTGCTCATTCCGCGCCGCGTCTGTCACTTCGGCAACTTTGCCGCGCACAAAGAGCGTGCCTTCTTCCAATACGCGTTGATAGAATTCGTCATACGCTTTGGCGGCGGTGCGCATATCAATGTAAAAATCGTACACGGTTGCGCCTGTGCGTTCCTTGACCAGATGGGCAAACTTCAAACTTTGCATACAACAAATGGTGGAGCAGTAGTTGTTGAAGTTCTTGTCGCGCGAGCCAACGCAGTGAATGATGCCGACGGTTTTTGGCGTGGTCTTGCCGTCGCGCAGCACAATTTCTCCGTTTGTTGGACCTGCTGCGTTGCACATGCGTTCAAACTCGATGCTGGTGAACACATTGGGCAGGCGTCCGTAACCATAGTTGCTGACTTTGCGCGCGTCGAACAAGTCATACCCTGTGGCGAGGATGATGTTGCCAACCGGCACGGTGATGTATTCCTCTTTTTGCGTAAAGTCAATGGCGTTGGTCGGGCAGAATTTTTCACACGCTTTGCACTTTCCGTTTTTGAAGAAAGTGCAGTTGGGCGGGTCTATCACCGGGTATTTGGGGACGGCTTGGGCGAAGGGGGTGTACACGGCTTTGCGGAAGCCCAGCCCGGCTTCGTACACATCATCAATCACGTTTTGCGGGCATTTTTCCACGCAGATGCCGCAGCCGGTGCATAACTCTTCAATCACATAGCGCGGTTTCTTTTTGATGGTGACGGTGAAGTTGCCGACATAACCGGAGACGTTTGTAACTTCGCTCCATGTCAGCAGTTCAATGTTGGGATGTCCGCCTGCTTCCACCATGCGCGGGGTGAGGATGCACGCGGCGCAGTCCAGCGTGGGGAAGGTTTTGTCAAATTGCGCCATGTGCCCGCCGATGGAAGGTTCGCGCTCGACGAGATAGACTTTGTAGCCCGCATTGGCGATTTCCAGCGCGGCTTGAATGCCCGCAATGCCGCCGCCGACCACCAATGTATCGGGATGAATGGGGACTTTGATTTCTTCGAGGGGGGTATTTTCCACCACGCGCTGCACCGCGCCATTGACAACGGCTTTGGCTTTTTCGGTGGCGACGGCTTTGTCGGTATGCACCCATGAAACCTGCTCGCGGATGGAGGCGAGTTCGGTTAAGTATGGGTTTAAGCCCGCGCGTTTGCTTGCCGTGCGGAAGGTGTTTTCATGCAGATGTGGGGAACACGCCGCGACGACGACGCGCGTCAGACCGAGTTCCTTAATGTCTTTTTCTAATTCCTGTCCAAGGCTGGAACACATGAATTTGTAATCGCGCGAGATGACAACGCCCTCGCCTTTGAGGTTTTCGGCTGCCCAATCGCGTACGCTTTCCACATCCACCATGGATGAGATATTTGTGCCGCAATGGCAAACGTATACGCCCACTTTTTCCTTGGGGGTTTTGGGTTCTTCGCTCATGTTAAATCTCCATCTTTTGTTTGCGGGCATTTTTAATCAAACGCGGGGGCATGGGCAGACCTTCGCCTTTTTTGCGCGGCGGTTTTGGCGCATCGTCCGTGTGTTTGATTTCAATGCCAATTTTGCCCAGCGCTTTTTTGGCGCTGGCCAGTTCCATGCCAAAGCCGAGTTTTTCGGGGGCAATGCCCATTGCCAGCCCGATGAGCTGGGTGAAGAATACAATCGGCATTTGGTAGGTTGTGCCAAAATATCGGTTGGCTTCGCTTTGATATGCGTCAAGGTTCATCTGGCACATGGGGCAAACGGTGGTCATAATATCGGCTTCGCGGTTGTCCGCGCATTTGACCAGACGGTTGATTAAGTCAAACGCGGTTTCGGGTCCGATTTGAGTCATGTGTCCGCCGCAGCATGAGGTTGCCAGAGGAAAGTCAATGACTTCGGCGCCGATGGCGCGCAGCACTTCATCCAGTTCGATGGGATGCTCATGGTCGGACCAGCGGTGGTTGTAATCGGGACGCGGGACCATGCAGCCGAGATAGGGGGCAACGCGCAGCCCTGTCAGCGGACGCACAACTTTGGAGCGCAGTTTTTCAATGCCCACTTCGTTGCAGATGACATCCAGCAAATGACGGATTTGCATGGAGCCCGGGTCGTAATGCAAGCCGCCTGCGGCGAGCGCCTCGTTCACTTTTGTGCCAAGCGCGGGGCGTTCCGCCATATAGTAATCGGCTTTTGCCAGATTGAGATAACAAGCCGAACAGGGCGCCATGACTTCGTTGGTGCCGTTTTTTTGTTGGGCGGCGAGCGCAAGGTTGCGCGCAATCAGCGAGTATGCGGGGATGAGGTTCATGCCCACATATTCGGTCGTGCCGCAGCAATTCCAGTCTTCAATTTCCCTTAAGGTCATGCCGAGCGGTTCGGCAATTTGTATGAGGGAATCGTAGTATGCTTTTGCGCTGCCTTCCATTGAGCAGCCGGGGTAAAAAATATATTCTCTCATGACAACTCCAGATTTTTTGCCTTTTCAAGGATGGCGCTTAATTGCGGCATGTTTTTGATTTTTTTCGGGGTCAGGCTCATGCGGCTTTTGGTTAACATCCCCAAGCCCATGCTGGTCATGCCGGGCAGGCGCGGCGGCTGGTGTTTGAGGTAGTGGCGCGTTGCCAGTCCAAATTCAAAACTGCGCCCGTATTTCTCCACCATTTCAACGAAGGTTTCTGAGAAGTCGGACGCAGTTTTATCGGCGAATTTATTTTCACGGATTGCCATTGCTTTGAGCGTGTACATGACATCGGTGATGTGTACGTTTTGCGGGCAACGCACAACGCAGTGGTAACACGAGACGCAAATCCACGGCGTATTGCTGCGCAGCACGTCATCTCATCTTTTAGCCCGGCGCGCAGCATGGCAAAAATCATGCGCGGAGTGTGGTCCATATCTGCTGCGGAGGGGCAGGACCCGCCGCAGGACCCGCACTGGATACACATTTCCAGATTTGAAACTCCGGCTGTTGCCGCGCTGACATGTTCGAGCAATGACCGGTCTTCCGGCTGGGTTAACCCTGCTCTTGGACGTTCGACAGTCTCAGGCATAATGGCTCTCCTTAAAAAAATAACCAGGACATGGCGTTCTTTTTGGGGCATAAAAACGCTCATGTTTTGCAAGATTTGTTTGCGCCAATTAATATGTTGTAAAAGTAGTATAGATGTTTCGTGATTGAAGCCCCTAGTTTTTTTATCACTTCATGGTGTGACTTTTATCACACTTTTGTTGTTGGGTTGTATCAAAATTTTTGACTTTTCCCCCAAGTTTTACATCTTTCGCAGTCCGCGCTTGTCTGTGTCCCTGCATTAACCAAATTTGCATCCTTGCTTAATTTTTTACCGCAGAAGCGCGGAGTACACGGAGAAATTGATTAAAAACTCCGCGAATTCGGCGCCTCTGCGGTTCACAAACAAGGGTTTTTTGTTGCTATATTTTTATGGCGTGTAATATTCAATAAGTAATTGCGGGTGGTTTGCGGAATCCGGGGCGTTTCCGCTGTAAAAGGAGATGAAGTTTGCGCTCATGTTGTCGTTGTCGTCGCGGCTGAACCGCAAGCGGATTTGCGTGACGCCGCTGGCGGTGTTGATATATGGCGCGGCGGCGGTGAGGTTGAGCGTGTACCAGCCGCTTGATGGACTGATTGAAAATGGTCCCACGCTTTTGTTGGCTGTGGCTTGAAAGTCGCCTGCCGCCAAGCCTAATGCGCCAAAAGAGCCATTGCGGACATCCGCTCGAAACCCGTTGAAGATGGAAACGGGGTTTCCACTTCCTGTTGCGCCGCTGGTTCTGATTTTAAGCAAAACCTTTGTGACAACCGCATTGTCCGGCAGGACGCTGCCGGTATCGAAAGAGAGAACGGCG
>DAOTZP010000130.1:0-4521 GCA_034434265.1 Anaerolineales bacterium
CTAGAAATTGGCGGGACAGGGTTCTGGATATTCTGAAATTCTGGAAAACTGAAGCGGGGATGGGGTCTGGGGAAGGGCGCAGCCCCTTCCCCAGCGATTTTTTTTCGGCTTCCGTTGCGCCGAGTAGTCTGAGCAGGGGTAAAATTGCCTCATGCCGTCACTCTCCCTATAGAAAAAAACCGCGCGAAGCCGCCGTCGTTTCCCATGCCCCATCGGGTATAATCCCCGCACTACTCTCCAATCATCTAATCTCTAATTATCTAATCATCTAATCTCCAATCTCCAACTACCATGCCCCTCAACTTCCAACAAGTCATCCTCAAACTGCAACAATTCTGGGCGGAGAAAGGCTGCGTATTATGGCAGCCCTACTACACCCAAGTCGGCGCGGGAACGATGAACCCCGCCACCTTCCTCCGCGTGCTGGGACCCGAACCGTGGAACGTCGCCTATGTCGAGCCGTCCATCCGCCCCGACGATGGGCGCTACGGCGAGAACCCCAACCGCTTCCAGCAGCACTATCAATTTCAGGTCATCCTCAAGCCCGACCCTGGAAATCCGCAGGAACTCTACCTCGAGTCGCTCAAAGCCATCGGCATTGACCCGCGCCGGCACGACATCCGCTTTGTGGAAGATAACTGGGAGCAGCCCGCCATCTCCGCGTGGGGACTCGGCTGGGAGGTCTGGCTCGACGGGCAGGAAATTACCCAATTCACCTACTTTCAGCAAATGGGCGGCGTGACGCTCGACCCCGTCTCGGTGGAAATCACCTACGGGCTGGAGCGCATCCTCATCGGCTTGCACAACGCCAAATCCGCGTGGGAACTGCCGTGGAACGACCAAATCACCTACGGCGACGTCCGCCGCCGCGAAGAGTTTGAGCATAGCAAATATTACTTTGAAGTCGCCGACGTGCCAGCCATGCGCGAAACCTTCGAGCGTTTCGAGCGCGAAGCCGAAGCCTGTCTCGCGCAGGGGTTGGTTCTCCCCGCGCACGACTACGTCCTCAAATGCTCGCACCTCTTCAACATCCTCGACACGCGCGGCGCGGTCAGCCTGACCGAACGTCAAGCCGTCTTCCGCCGCATCCGCGAACTTGCCCGCCGCACCGCCGAAACCTATTTGGAACAGCGGAAAGCGTTGGAATACCCAATGTTAAAAGAGATTAGAGAACAGAAATTAGAGATTAGTAAACCCGACTACTCTCCAGTCTCCAATCCCCAATCTCTGCTCTTTGAAATCGGCGTCGAAGAACTTCCTTCATCTGATGTGGACTCCGCGCGCGCGTATCTTGTAACTCGTATCCCGTCCCTCCTCGCGGAGCTTCGCCTCGAACACAAAGGAGCGCGGATTTTCGCCACCCCCAGGCGGCTCGTCGTGGCGGTTGATTCCCTCGCCCCGAATCAGCCCGACCGCGAAGACCTCGTCAAAGGTCCGCCCGCCGACAAAGCCCTCGTAGGGCAAGTCTCCGACTTGCCAACCCCGTTTGTAACGGGACAAGTTGGAAACTTGTCCTACACCAAAGCCGCCGAAGGCTTCGCCAAAAAGAACGGCGTGGATTCTTCCGCGCTCGAAGTCCGCGAACAGGACGGCGGCAAATACGTCTTCGCCGTCGTCAAACAAAAGGGACGCCCGGCTCCCGAAGTGTTGGCGGAAGCGCTGCCCAAACTCGTCGCCGAAATCAAATTTGAGAAGTCCATGCGCTGGAACGAAAGCGGAGTCGCCTTCTCGCGCCCGATTCGCTGGTACGTCGCCCTGTTCGGCGAAACCGTCATCCCGTTTGAATATGCCGGCGTAGTGAGCGGTAATGTGACTCGCGGGTTGCGTCCTTATGATTCCCCCGAAATCGTGATTCCCTCCGCCGACAAATATTTTGAACTCATCCGCGAGGCGGGGATTATTCTCGACATTGAAGAACGCAAAGCCTCCATCGTCGAGCAGGTGAATCAAGCCGCGTCCCTGATTGGCGGACAAGCCATCATCGAAGAAGGCTTGCTCAACGAAGTTGCCAATTTGGTTGAAATGCCCACCGCCGTCATGGGCGGCTTCGACCCCGAATTTTTGCAACTGCCGAAAGACGTTTTAATCTCGGTGATGAAAAAACACCAGAGATATTTCCCCGTCGCCAAAGCCGACCAATCTCCAACCTCCAATTACCAATCACCAGTTACCAATTACCAATTACTCCCCCACTTCATCGCCATCCGCAACGGCGACGACCTCGGCGTTGATTTGGTGCGTCAGGGAAACGAGCATGTGTTGGGCGCGCGCTTTGCCGACGCGAACTTCTTCGTCCGCGAAGACCTTAAACTCAAACTCGAAGCATACCGCCCCAAGCTCGCGGCGCTCACCTTCCAGACCAAACTCGGCTCGATGTTGGATAAATCCGACCGCATGTTGAAGCTCGGCGCGGAAGTCGGTCAGCTGCTCGGCTTCAAAGGCGTGGAAGAAATCAAACCGCTGGGGCGCGCCGTGTATCTCGCCAAAGCCGACCTGGCGACTCAGATGGTGACGGAGATGACCTCGCTGCAAGGAATCATCGGCGGCGAGTACGCGCTCCGCAGCGGAGAAACGCCCGAAGTGGCGCAGGCGATTGCCGAGCAATATCAACCCGTCCCGCGCAGCAAAATCGGCGTGGCGGTGGCTTTGACGGATAGAATCGATTCGCTGGTCGGACTCTTCGCCGCGGGGCTTGCTCCCACCGGCGCAAAAGACCCCTTCGGTCTGCGCCGCGCCGCCATTGGGGTGGTGCAGCCGCTGATTGAGCATGACCTCGACTTTGACCTTGCCGAGGCGGTGAATCGCTCCGCCAAGTTGCAACCGGTTGAGGTCAAGGACGAAGTCAAGGCGCAAGTCCTCGAATTCATCGCAGGGCGGTTGAAGGTTCTCTTGGGCGAAATGGGATTCAAGCACGACGTGGTCGAAGCGATTCTCGCCGCGCAGTCGAACAACCCCGCGGGCGCGCTCCGCGCCGTCAAGCAGTTGCAGGAGTGGGTCAAGCGCGAAGATTGGTCGAACATTCTGGATGGGTTTGCCCGCTGTGTCAGAATCATCCGCGCCGCTTCAATCACCAATAACCAATTACCAATTATCAACGAACAGTTGTTTGAAGCGGAGGAAGAAAAGAAACTGTATCAGGCGTTAAACGCCGAACGTTCAACCTTCAACAGCGTTGACGACTTCCTCGCCGCTGTCAAGAATCTCATCCCCTCCATCACCGCCTTCTTTGATAAGGTCATGGTCATGGCGGAGGATGAAAAGGTCAGGCAAAACCGCCTTGCGCTCGTCGGTCAAGTTGCCAACCTGTCCAAAGGCATTGCGGATTTGAGCAAGTTGGAAGGATTTTAGAATTTCATGCGTCAAGTTTCCTATGTTCACGACTTGGGCGGCGGCAATGTTTTGCGCGTCCGCTTTGAATTGGAGCATGGGCGTGTGGTGGCGTTTGTTGTACAACTGGAATGTTATTTTGAATACCATGACTGGCTGCCTGTCATCCGCTACGACACAGCGCATGGCTTTGCTCACCGTGATACAATGCATCCGAAGGAAGAAACAAAAAAGACCGAGATTGCTGTTGATAGTTACGAAGAAGGCGTGAACTACGCAATAGATGATATAAAAGCCAATTGGCTGCAATATCGTCGGAGGTACGAAAAATGGCTAGAAAGTTAAAACCTGAAATCGTCGAGCGCAACATTGCCTTGTCGGGGCAGATTATGAAATATTTGCTTGCCCACCCGCAAGTCTTTGAAGTGTTGCCCGATGATTTTGAATTGGTGATTTTGCCCGAAGACGACGAAGAAATTACCTTATTTAATCTGGAACTGCTCAAACAACGCAGCGGGCAAGGAAAGCCCGTTGTCCTCGCCCGTGTCAAATCCAGCGCGGGAAAGATAACCTCCGCCCCAAATATTTTCGTGCCTGTCGCCGCATGAACTTGGCAATTTGTATTCAAAGCGACGACCCCGACTTGCTCGCGCCGCGCATGATTTATGAAGTCATCCCGGATAAAGAAGCGGAGAAGTCGCGCTATGTCCGCGTGATTGATAATGAAGGCGAAGATTATCTATACCCCGAAGCCTTTTTCCTGTTTATGGATTTTCCGAAAGAGGTGAAAGAGGCTCTGCTGGAAGTCGGTTCTCATGGACATGAATAAAAGTTCAATATCAGAATCTGGCAGCCTTGAACAAATGGGCGAGTTTTGGGATACGCATGACCTTACCGATTTCGATAATCCCAATGCGCCGGATATTAATTTTGATATTGCAGTTGCCGCATCCCCTATAGCGGAATGTAAAGAATTGGAATGAAACCAAGCGACTGTCATCTTTCCGATGACAGTCACTTTTATAGATATGAATCACGCTGAATGGCGCGAAAAATTTTTGGATGCCGTCTCCGCCTGCTGCGAGGAGGGAAAAGAAGCGGCGGAGTATCTCCGCGCGCGGGGGACCTACATCGGGCTGCGGCGGGCGCGGAAAAACGTCGGGGCGTGGTGGCTGCTCACCCGCTCGATATACT
>DAOTZP010000131.1:0-3633 GCA_034434265.1 Anaerolineales bacterium
CCCATAATCAGGCAACAATGGGTAACGGCGGCGCTATCTATACAAACAGCGTCAGCGGAGCCTTGATTGTTAACAGCATTGTTTACAACAATACGGCTTCAGGCAGCGGCGCAGGGATTTGGACAGACGGAACTTCTGTAAGCGTTTCATACAGCAACGTCCAATTCTGCAATCCGATGTCATGGGGCGCCGAATGCGGGACAAACGACGGGAACAATGTCATGACCGACCCGCTCTTCCAGGATGAAGACGGCGCGGATAATATTCCAGGCGACACAGATGACAACTTCCGGTTGAAAATCACATCTCCGATGATTGACGCGGGCAACAATACAACCACCCACCTGACCGGCGTAACGACAGACAAGGACGGCTTGCCGCGCTTTACCAACGTGACAACGATTGCCGATACCGGCACCGGAACAGCCCCGATTGTGGATATGGGCGCGCACGAAGCCGCCGTTTACACCTCCGTCTCTTCACAAGACGGCTGGGTGTTGGAATCGACTGAAACCAGCAACACCGGCGGAACGCGCAACGCGGGCGGCAGTACCTTGCTGGTCGGCGACAACGCGCAAAACAAGCAATATCGCGCCATCCTGTCCTTCAACACCGCCTCACTGCCCGATAACGCCGTCATTACCAAAGTCATCTTGCGCGTGAAACGTCAGGGCGTGACGGGCGGCGGAAACCCCATTACTGCCTTTCGCGGCTTCAAGGTGGATATTAAGCAGGGCAACTTCGGCACAAGCGCCCTGCAGTTGGGCGATTTCAAAACCGCAGGCAGCCAGACCCTCGGCTCATTCAAGCCATCATTGGTCGGCGGCTGGTACGCGCTCAACTTGACGGGCGGCAAATCGAAAATCAACCAGTTGGGCAACACCCAAATCCGCCTGCGCTTCCAAACGGACGATAACAATAACTTTATCGCCAACTTCCTCAGCCTGTACAGCGGAAACGCAGCCAGTTCATCCCGCCCGCAGTTGATTTTGGAATTTTACATTCCAGCTCCGTAAGCATTCCGCGCGCATAAGCAAACACATGACAAGCACAGAGCAGGCTATTCCTGCTCTGTGTATTTTTATCCCATAGGAATAAAATCCCCCCTATCCGCCCCGTTGAAAACAAGATACATTTAGTCAAATTCACAAAAAAGGAGATGAGCGTATGAATCCCGTGATGCATAAGTGTGTTTCTTTTCCGGTTTTGCTTGCCGTGTTATTTGGGCTGGCGGCTTCCCCTTCGCCCGTTCGCGCGGCGGGAGCGATGATTCAAGTCAACAGCGCGGCGGATGTTCAAGCAGACGACGGCGTTTGCACCCTGCGCGAAGCTGTGATTGCGGCAAATACCAATACGGCATCCGGAGCAAGCGCGGGAGAGTGCGCGGCAGGCAGCCCCAGTGAGACGGATACGATTACCTTCGCCGCTGATTACACCATTACCTTAAGTTTGGGCAGCGAACTGCTCATCAATAGCGCGGTCAATATCGAAGGCAATGGGCGCAGCGCAACCATCATTCAGGCGGCAGCGTGCGACCCGGTCGCGGATAGTTGCCCGCAAAACCATCGCGTTCTGCGCGTGGACAATCCGGGAGTTGTTACATTAAAGAGTCTCACCATCCGCCACGGACGCTGCGCGGGAAGTTGTACCGAAACTACGACAAGCGGCGCCGGAATTTTGAATCAAAATTTCCTTACCCTTGATAATGTTGCCATCCAAGCCAACTTTGCATCAGGAAGCGGCGGCGGGGTTCAAAATCTGGGTACTTTGACCGTGACCAACAGCCTCTTTCAAGGCAACAAGGCGAACAATCGGGGCGGCGGAATCAACGCGGCAAATGATAGTGGATATGGCGGGCTCTCGGTCACTGGCGGCATATTTTCACTCAATACCGCTTCTATGGGCGGCGCAATTTACAACTCGGCGGATGACGGCATGACCATTACGGCATCCAACTTTTCTACAAATAGCGCCTCATTTCAAGGCGGGGCGTTATTTTATGAAGTGGATACTTTGATTTCAAACAGCGTTTTTTTCGACAACAACGCCGAAAATAATGGCGGCGCGATTTATCATAAAGGCAGCAGCGCGGCGCCTTCCAAAATTGTGAACAGCACGTTCACAGCAAACAGGTCCAACCTCTTCGTGATTCCAGACGACCATTATGGCGGCGGCGCAATTTTCTCTTCCGGATATTCCGAACTGCAAATTTACAACAGCACCCTGTATAACAACACAAACGGCGGTTTATACCTGTGGAATGGCGAAGGAACGCAGGCAACCGAGATTTACAATACCATCATCGGGAACAACACCAACGGCGACTGCGTTTTCGACGGCATTGGACTTGAACACTTTACAGGCGACATCTACAATATAGACACCGATGGCAGCTGTGAAAACGCTTCCACGCACTCGGTCAGCAATTTGCGGATGGGAGTTTTTGACGCATACGGCGGGGCAACACCCGTCATTCCTTTGTTGTATGGCTCGCCCGCGATTGATTCCGGCGACCCCGCTGTTTGCGCGGATGTGAACACGGTCAATAACAAAGACCAGCGCGAAGTGACCCGCCCCTTGGATGGAAACGGCGATGGCGCAGCCGTTTGCGATGCGGGAGCGTTTGAAGCGCAAATTCTTGTTGCGCGTTCGCAAGCGGCGAATGACGGCTGGATATTGGAAAGCAGCGAAACGACGAACGCGGGAGGCTCGCTTTCCGCAAGCGGAAACACCCTCAACGTGGGCGATGACGCGCAAGACAGGCAATACCGCGCCATTCTCTCCTTCAATACCACTCTCCCCGGCGGAGCGGTGATTACGAGCGCGACGCTCAAATTCAAATACGCGGGCAAAACGGGCGCGCTCCCATTCAGCGCGACCAACAAACTGCTTGTGGATGTGAAAAAAGTCGGGTTCAGCAACAATGCCGCCTTGCAAAAAACGGATTTCCAAGCGGCTGCAAACAAAGCGTCGTTATTTGCATTTGGCAGCAGCGCCGGCTGGTTTAGCAAAGTCTTCAGCCCGGGTCAGTTGACCTACATCAACAAAACCGGCTTCACCCAGTTCCGCTTGCGCTTTACCAAAGACGATAACGATAATGGCATCGCGGACTTCATCAAAATTTACAGCGGCAGCGCCGCAGCCGCTAACCGCCCGCAGTTGATTGTGGAATACTATGTGCCGTAGATTAATAATTTGGTAATTGATTTTGACCCTCACCCCAAGCCCCTCTCCCGAAGAGGGGCTTTATGCTATGTAACGCAAGTTGCCGCCTTCAAAAAGAAAGAAGGATTTTGCCTGTTTTGAACCGCCGATGTGCAGAGGGCGCAAAGTTTTTAATGAATTTCTCCGTGTCCTCCGCGCCTCTGCAGTAAAAAATTAAGCAAGAGTATCTTATAGAGATTATCCCCTCCCCCTTTGGGGGAGGGTTAGGGTGAGGGGGGCTTCCCAACCTCCACTTTAACGCGCATCACATATTGATTCACCGCGCCGAAGCGATATTTATATTCCTCATCGCCGCGCATAAAATCAAACTCCCTGCGGTTATGCTCGCAGCTCCATTGCAGCACATGGGCAAGCAGTACCCAGCCCGGCGAAAGGTCCATAAACGCGCGGTCCACGCCCGCGTTGTAG
>DAOTZP010000132.1:0-1686 GCA_034434265.1 Anaerolineales bacterium
ATCCGCGCCGTCGCGCTTGCTCATCTTTCCCTTGCCGCTTGGCTTAGGAAAACGGATAAATGCACCCAAACCGGCTCCTGCCAGCCAAACGCGCGGATGATATTCACATGCAGCGGAAACGCGCCCAGCCATTCCGAGCTGCGCAGGACGTGCGTAATTTGCATCTCATGGTCGTCCACCATCGCGGCGAGATGATAAGTCGGCAAGCCGTCCGATTTCAAAATCACCTGGTCGTTGATTTGCTTGTTCTCGGTGACAATATCTCCGCGCAAATGGTCGTGAGCAATCGTCACGCCGTCCTGCGGCGTCTTAAAGCGGACGGTGTAGGATTCTCCGCTTGCCATGCGGCGCGCCGCTTCATCGGGGTCAAGGCTGCGGCATGTGCCGTCATAGCGCGGATTTTCCTTCCGCTTCATTTGTTCCTGTCTTACTTTTTCCAACCGGTCGGGCGAACAAAAGCACGGGTAGGCGTGTCCTTTTTCAATCAAAATTTTTGCGTAATGCTGGTAAATTTCGCGGCGTTCGGTTTGCCGGTAGGGACCGAATTTTCCGCCTACATCGGGACCTTCGTCGTAATTCAATCCCAGCCAGCGCAAGCCGTTTATAATCTCCTGTTCCGAGCCGGGGACAGTGCGTTTTACGTCTGTATCTTCAATGCGTAAAAGAAACTGCCCGCCTGTTTTTTTGGCAAGCAGATAGGCGTATAAGGCAGTGCGTGCGCCGCCGAGATGAAGGTGGCCTGTTGGCGAGGGTGCAAAACGGGTACGCGCGGGTGTGATGGACAAGATGAAACTCCTGAATTAGAAATCAATGTTTTTATGACGCATGGCAACGGATTCTACCAGACCAATGCCCAGCATCAGCGCGGTGAGTCCGCTGCCGCCGTAACTGACGAAGGGAAGAGGCAGCCCGGAAACAGGCAGGATATTCAAGTTCATGCCGATGTTCACCGCGGCTTGAAAGAAGATTAAGGCAGCCATGCCGAATCCAATCATGGCGCCGGCAACGTCGCGCGACTTTTGTCCGGCGCGGATGCACCGCCAAATGATGGCGACAATAACAAGGATGAGAAATGCGCCGCCCGCCATACCAAATTCTTCCGCGCTGGCGGCAAAGATAAAGTCGGTATGGCGCACTTTCAAAAAGCGGAGCTGAGTCTGCGTGCCGTGACCATACCCCTGCCCCAGCACGCCGCCGTTGCCAACCGCAATAAGCGCCTGCTGTACGTTGTAGCGGTTGCCATAGGTATCGTTTGGGTCCGGCACAACAAAGTTCACAATGCGTTCCTGCTGGTATGCCTGCAAAAAGGGAATACGCACGCCCAAGACGGAAAAGATAATCAGGCTGACGATGGTCACGCTGCCGACAACCGCCGCAAACAAAACGTGTTTGATTTGTACGCCATTAATCCACAGCAATACGGCAAGGATGACGGAAAGCACCATGACATTGCTCAAGTTGGGCTGCAAAAGAATCATCACGATAATTCCCGAAGCCCAAAGGATTGCGCCCGCCACCCAGCGCAAGTCGCGCGGTTGATGTTGGGTGGCTTCAAAATAACGCGCAAGGATGATGATGGCGATAATCTTCGCAAATTCGGTCGGCTGCAAAAACAAAACGCCGACTTGAAACCAGCGCTGCGCGCCAAACGCCACCTGTCCCAAGCCGGTGAGCGTGACAAGAAAA
>DAOTZP010000133.1:0-3821 GCA_034434265.1 Anaerolineales bacterium
GCTTAACAACCTTGAGTCCATTCGTCTGGCAAAACTGCAAAACACCCCCAACGTTGTGCAAATTGAAGCGGCTGCCACGCCTTTAACGCCTGTGCGCCCAAAGCCCGTTCAAAACACAGCCATGGGAGCCATCATAGGGTTAATCCTTGCGGGCGGCATCGCATTTATTATTGAATACATAGACGACACCATCCGCACGCCGGAAGACATTGAGCGCATCTTGAAACTGCCGGTTATTGGATACATTGGAGAAATGGATTTACAGCCGGGGGAATCAGCCGACGCGCATGTGCTTCATCATCCGCGCTCGCCGATTGCCGAAGCGTTTCGCTCATTGCGCACCAACCTTGAATTTACAAATGTAGATGAAGGGCTGCATACGCTGTTAATTACCAGCGCCGGACCCAGCGAAGGCAAAACAACCATTGCCATCAATTTATCCGCTATCATCGCGCAAGGCGGCAAGCGTGTTTTGCTGATTGACGCGGACATGCGCCGCCCGCGCGTGCATAAAATCTTTGGCGTGGGCAACCATATTGGATTGAGCTCATTATTTAGAAACAGCGCGCCCGCGCATTCGGTAATTCGCCCGGTGGAAGGGATGCCGAATGTGTACATCATGCCAAGCGGAACACCGCCGCCCAATCCCACGGAATTGCTTGCCTCTGCAAGAATGGACCAAATTCTGGAAGAATGCCGCCAAATTGCGGATATGATTATTGTGGACAGCCCGCCTTCCTTGGTGGCGGATTATCAAGTGCTGGCAAACAAACTGGATGGCGCGCTGCTCATTGTTTACCCCGGAAACACGCAGGCGGACGCGGCATACGCCATGGTGGAACAAATTCAACGGGTGAACGGGCGCCCTATTGGCGTTGTATTAAATAAAATTCCGCGCGACGTTTACTACTACGGCGGATACTATTACTATTATTACAAAAAAGAATCTTATTACGCGCTGCCCGAAGAAAAAAAGCAGCCCGCCGCAAATTTGCCTGCCAGTTTGCCCAAGCAAATTCCTGCTGTGTTGCCCGCTGAACCAATGATGGAGTTTTATTTCCCGCCTGAGGAGGGGGCAATTTACGCGGAAGCGGAAATCAAAGCGCAGCCGCAGGAACCTCCGCGCGGGCGGGTGGAAGTGTACACGCCGGTTCGTGAATTTGCCGCAGCGCGTCCGGTCAACACACAGCCAAAGAACAATCCCAATCACCTGCAACCGGTCAATTATTCCAGTTACATCATGCCAAAGCATAAACTGGAATATTGGTATGATGAAAAGGGAGAACAAGCATGAATTCAGTTTTATTTGTATGTACGGGCAATATGTATCGTTCGCCCATAGCCGCCGAAGTGTTTCGCAGCGCGCTGGCGCAAATTGGCAAAGACATGGATTGGCATATTGACAGCGCAGGCACATGGACTGTGGAAGGAAAACCAATCCCCCCGCAAGCGGCGCAAATTGCCCGAGCCTTGGGCGTGCAGGTGGAAGGACATAAAACGCGCATGCTCAACCGTCAAATGATGGAAGAATACGACTTGATTCTAGTCATGGAACACGGGCATCTCGAAGCGCTGCGCGCGGAATTTCCCTTTGCCCAAAATAAAGTGCGTCTGCTTTCAGAGGTATTAAGCGGGTTTGGGTATGACATTCCGGACCCTGCCGCTTCCCCGCTTGAAGCGCAAAACATTCTGCAAGAGATGTCAAACATGATACGTCACGGTGCGGCAAACATCTACAATGCAGCCATGCAGCACAACACGGAATAAAAAAGCATCCGCCGGAAATGTAGCGCAAGCCTCCGGCTTGCGAGGCAAATCAGAGATTTGCGCTACAAGCTGCCCCGAAAAATATTCCTTACCCTTTTCCGCCATGTAACTTTATCCTTCCTGATGCATCTGATAAAATAGGGCGCGGCGTAATATTTCAATTATGCCACGCCCGCTCAATCGTAATAAAAAAAGACGCGAAAACGTCAACATTTCATAATTTATTTTTGCACAGGAAAACACATGACAGAAAACACAAAGCGCGTAAAAGTTTTAATTTTAGGGGCGGGACCTGCCGGTCTTTCCGCAGCGTTATATGCCGCCCGGGCGGAACTTCAACCCGTTGTTTTAACAGGAATGCAACTGGGCGGGCAGGCTGCCTTAACGCATCTCATTGAAAACTATCCGGGCTTTCCGCAAGGCGTCGGCGGCTCGGAACTCGGCGAGCTCTTTCAAAAGCAGGCGGAACACTTTGGCGCAAAAGTGGAATTTGACATGGCGCACGAAGTGAATTTATCCAAGCGCCCGTTCAAAGTGACAACAGACAGCGGCGAATATTTAGCCGATACGCTGATTATCGCCACCGGCGCGAACGCGCTTCACCTCAACGTGCCGGGCGAAACCGAATTGACCGGGCGGGGGGTTTCATACTGCGCCACCTGTGACGGCTGGTTCTTCAAAGATAAAAAAGTCGCCATTGTAGGCGGCGGCGACAGCGCATTTGAAGAGTCGCTCTTCATCACGCGCTACGCCTCTTCCGTCACCCTCATTCACCGCCGCGATGAATTCCGCGCCGGAGCAATTTTACAAAAACGCGCCAAAGAACACCCCAAGATGAACTTCATCCTCAACACGGTGGTCACCGAAATTGTTGGCGACCAAGCCCTAAAAACATTGAAGTTGAAAAACGTCAAGACGGGCGAAGAATCAACATTCGACACGGATGGATTGTTTATTTTCATTGGACACACGCCAAATACGCAAATGTTCAAAGGTCAACTGGAAATGAACGACCTCGGCTTTATCAAAGTCAACGAAAAAATGGAAACCAGCGTGCCGGGCGTATTTGCCGCAGGCGAAGCCGCAGACCCGAACTTCAAACAGGTGGTCACCTCCGCGGGGATGGGCGCGGCGGCAGCCATTCAGGCAACGCGTTTTCTGGAAGCGGAAGAAGGGTAAAAAAAAACTGCAAACCCAAAACGGGACTCCCGCCAATTCGGCATACAGGAGTCCCGTTTTTTTGCGTGTTTGCGCCAAACCTACATGAAAAAATGTGACATTTTGTACTTTATTAAGACGCATACTTTCGGATAAAATGAATCGAATTTTCAAGCACGCAGGCGAAAAACCTGAATCAAATTAACTCTCTTTTTTTGGAGGCAGAATGAAGAAGATTTCCATTATTGGAGCAGGCAACACCGGAGCAACCGCCGCGCACTGGCTTGCCGAACGAGAAATTGCAGATGTTGTTTTGGTGGACGTGGTGGAAGGGATGCCGCAAGGCAAAGGGTTGGACTTGCTCGAAGCCATGCCGATTATTGGTAAAGACACAAAAATCACCGGCACCAACAAATATGAAGATACCAAAGACTCCGACATCATCATCATCACCGCGGGCGTGGCGCGCAAACCCGGCATGAGCCGCGACGACCTGCTGACCACCAACGCCAACATTGTCGGCGCTGCCGCAATTGAAACGCTCAAATATTCCCCAAATGCCATTTACATTGTATTAACCAACCCGCTGGACACAATGGCATATCTGACCTTGAAAAAGACCGGGCTGCCGCGCTCGCGCGTCATCGGTCAGGCAGGGATTTTGGACTCAGCCCGTATGCGCGCTTTTGTAGCCATGGAAACCGGCATAAGCGTGGAAAACATTCAATGCTACGTGCTGGGCGGACACGGCGACGAGATGGTTCCCCTCACGCGCCATTCCAACATCGCCGGAATCCCGCTGAAGGAATACTTCCCCGCCGATAAACTGGAAGCGATTGTCAATCGCACGCGCAAGGGCGGCGGCGAAATCGTCAATCTGCTCAAGACCGGCTCGG
>DAOTZP010000134.1:0-13837 GCA_034434265.1 Anaerolineales bacterium
AAATTTTAAAAAAAAAAAAAAAAAAAACGCCCTTATTGGTTGAGGGCGTATTTTTATCTCCACAATTCCTGACGCGCTCATCCATAATTTCTCCACAATGAATTGATACATTTGACGCATCAACCAAAATCAATCATAAGGAGATTTGCCATGAAACGAGAAGAAATGTTAATAGAAGCGGATGAGTTGTTAGCGAAGTTGGGCGATAAAAATATCCGAATCTTCGACGCATCCATCGTGGATGACATGTATCAACAGGGACATATCCCCGGCGCGGCATTCTTCGACCACGAAAAGTTTTCCGACCCAAACAAAGCCTACGAGTACATGCTGCTTCCCGACGAGGAACTCGCCGCACAGATTGGTAATATCGGCATCTCAAACGACGCAGAAGTGGTCGTGTATGCCTGCGGGATGCTCCCCTACGCTGCCCGCGCCTGGTGGGTGCTCCGTTACGCGGGTCACCGCAAGGCGCGCGTCCTCAACGGAGGGTTGTCTGCGTGGAAGAATGCCGGAGGAACGGTGGAGCAGACTCCCCGTCAGTATGAACCGGCGGTTTTCCATCCGCAGTTCAGCCCGAGCATGTTCGCCGATAAAGAAGAAGTCATGGAAGCGCTCGAGGACAGCGAGATTTCGGTGGTTGATGTATTGCCTCTTGAAAGTTATGAGGGCGCGCATATTACAGGCTCCTCTTGCCTCTCATCCATGAATTTGATGCAAGGCTTGGATTACTTCCTGCCGGATGACCAACTTGCCCTGCGCCTGCAGGAAAAAGCCGGGTACAAACGCATCATCACCTATTGCGGCGGCGGGATTGCGGCGGTCATCAATGCCATGGCGCATCTCATGGTCGGTCAGGAAAATGTCGCCGTGTACGATGGCTCAATGTTCGAATGGATAGGCGAAGGTCTGCCCGTTACAGGAAACGGCAAATGGGAAATCTGGAAGCAGCCAGCACAGTAACCGCAACACACGCGCCGCGTTCTACTTTATACTCGCCCTATGCAACAACTCATCCTCGTCGTGGACGATGAACCCAAGGTCGCCCGCCTTGCGCGCGATTACCTCGAAAAAAACGGCTTCCGGGTTATCACTGCCTCGGATGGACAATCCGCGTTGATAACCGCCCGCCGCGAAAAACCCGACCTCATCATCCTCGACCTGATGCTTCCCAAAATGGATGGACGCGAAGTCTGCCGTATCTTGCGCCGCGAAAGCGATGTGCCCATCATCATGCTGACCGCGCTGTCGGAAGAGATTGACCAGGTGACGGGTCTAGAAATCGGCGCGGATGATTATATTTCCAAGCCATTTTCTGTCCGCGCTTTGGTGGCGCGGGTGCGGGCGCTTCTTCGCAGGACGCGCGGAGAAATCAAACCGTCGGGCATTGTGCGCGTTGGCAGGCTTGAGATTGACCCGGAAAAATATTCCGTCACCTTCAACGGCGTTCCCATCAAATTCACGCCCAACGAATTCAAACTCCTTCATTTACTGGCAAGCCGCCCGGGGCAAACGCTTACGCGGGAGCAGCTGCTTGACGACCTGCATGGCGCGGCTTCCAGCGTAGACCGCAGTGTGGATTCGCACATCAAAAACCTGCGGAAGAAACTGGAAGCCGCTTCGGGCGAGTCGATGATAGAAACCATTTACGGTATCGGCTATCGTTTCGTCGAAATTTAGATTCCCATGTCTTCTACTTCTCGCAACAACAACCGCACAAGACGCGCTATTTTCATTTCGTTTTTTTTCATCATCTCCGCACTTATCTTTGTGGGGGGAAGCGCGGCGATTCTTTACTTTCTGTTTTCGGAATATTCGGGCATTCAAAACATTTGGCTTCTGCTTTGCGGCGCCCCTGTGATTGTGGCAGTGCTGGCAATCTTTGCCGTCTTTAATTTATATATCCGCTTTGGCAAACCGTTGGAGGAACTGTTCAACGCCATCAACGCGGTCGGGGAGGGAAATCTCTCGGCGCGGGTAACGGAAAAAAAGTCCGATATGTTTAGCGAACTGTTCAAGCGGTTCAACAACATGGTCGGTGAGTTGGAACGCGCCGAACAACAACGCCGCAATCTCACCGCCGACATTGCGCACGAGCTTCGCACGCCGCTTCATATTATTCAAGGAAACCTGGAAGGGATTATGGATGGGGTCTATCAGCCCACGCCCGAACATATCGAAAATACACTGGAAGAAACACGGTTGCTTGCGCGCCTTGTGAACGACTTGCAAACGCTTTCCCTTGCCGAGACAAAGCAACTACCGTTTCACCCTACCCGCTTCGCACTTGCTGAACTGATACGCGACCTCACTTCGAGTTTTTCTTCGCAAGCCGCTTTACAAAATGTCGAGCTGAGTGTAAGTCTTGCGGATTCCAATCAGCAGATTACGGCGGATTATGACCGGATTAATCAGGCGTTGGTGAATTTGATTTCCAATGCGCTCAGGCACACGCCAGCGGGTGGAAAAATCATCGTCGAAACAGAATCGATTGCGGGTGAGAAAAGACGCGTAAGAATCAAAATCCAAGATACAGGCGCGGGGATTCCGCCCGAAGACCTGCCCTTCATCTTTGACCGTTTTTGGCGCGGAGAAAAATCACGCACCGAGCGAACCCACAGCGGACTGGGGCTGGCAATTACAAAACAGCTCATCCTTTCGCACAGCGGGAAAATCGAAGCGCAAAGCGCGGAAGGAGTCGGCACGACTTTTATTATCGAACTGCCGGAACATTTTGACGAGGCGTTGCAATAAGTTTCGCGCTGCAACCGCCCAAAGATGAAGTAAACTTGGGCGGATATGACCGAAGAAACGCCCACCCCAACAACCGAAAACGAACCCACCGTCCTCGACTTGTTCAAATCCGCAACGAAGGATTGGGCTTCGTTTTTTAATTTCATCCGCGCCGCGTGGGACGCCCGCCGCCGCGAAGAACTCAACCGCAGGCTGGAAGAGCAAGCCGCCGCGCAGCCGCAACCCGTCATCGAAGAAGAAAGCCAGCCCGAAGAAATTATCCGCGCAACTGGATTCCCATGGCGCTCGCTGCTTGCCCTTATCCTCGCGCTTGCCGCGCAAGCTTCGCTCGAACCGCCAAGCCGGCAAGCCGCGCTGGGAATTGCGTTATACATTTTCGCCATCGGGTTTTTGATATGGGCGCGCATGAAAGACGAATGGCATTTGCCCGCGCTGCCCGCCTTCAAAAACACGCCCGATAATTTATCCACGCGGTTTGCGCCGTTTGCGCTTTCAGTGTTTTTAATGCTGCTTGCGTTCTTTCTCTTTGCGGATGGGGAATTCACGTTCACCAACCTCACATTGTGGATTGCCTCGCTCGCGTTCCTTGTGTATGGCTTGTGGCTGAAGCAGCCCAAAGCCGTGACAGAATCAAACGCCGCAGCGCGCAAAAAAAATATGGCGTGGAATTTGCTCATGCTTGGCGCGTTTGCAATTGCGCTCTTCTTCCGTTTATACAAAACCGATTCCGTTCCGCCCGAACCGTTCAGCGACCATGCCGAAAAAATTCTCGATGTGTATGAAATTTCCGAAGGCAGGTACAGCGTCTTCTTCCCGCGCAACACCGGGCGCGAAGCGATTCAAATGTATTGGACGCTGCTCGTGGCAAACGTCTTCAATACGGGCTTGTCGTTTTTGAGTCTCAAACTTGGCACGGCGCTGCTGGGCATTCTCACGCTGCCTTATATGTATTTGCTCGGCAAGGAATTTGGCGGCGCGCGCGCGGGATTGTTTGCGCTTTTTCTTTTTGGCATCGCCTATTGGAACAACGTCATCTCGCGGATTGGGCTGCGCTTTCCGCTGTATCCTTTATTCGTTGCGCCGACTCTCTACTACCTCATTCGCGGGCTTCGCACCCGCAGCCGCAACGACTTCATCCTGACCGGCTTGTTCCTCGGACTGGGATTGCACGGCTATTCGCCCTTCCGCATTGTGCCGTTTTTAATTGTTGCCGCATTCGCGCTTTACATTTTGCATGAAAAAGAAAGCGAAAGAAAATTTCAATCGGTCTGGCAGTTTGTCATCATTGCGGGCGTTTCGTTTTTTGTGTTCATTCCTTTGCTGCGGTATTGGATTTCACACCCCGATATTTTTGGCTACCGCGCCTTTTCGCGTCTCGGCACGGTGGAGACCGCGCTGCCCGGTCCCGCGTGGCAGATTTTCCTTTCCAACCTGTATAAAGGCTTGCTCATGTTCAACTGGGATGACGGCGAAATTTGGGTGAACTCGCTGCCACACCGCCCCGCGCTGGATTTTGTCACCGCCGCGTTTTTTGTGATGGGCGTGATTCTGCTCCTCATCCGCTACGCGCGCGGACGCGACTGGCGCGACCTGCTGCTTCTCACCTCCATCCCCATTTTGATTCTCCCCTCGGTTTTATCGCTCGCCTTCCCCGGCGAAAACCCCGCGCTCAACCGCGCAGGCGGCGCGGCGGTGACGGTCATCCTCGTGGCGGCGCTCGCGTTCGATGGCTTGCTCTCCGCTTTGACCGCAGAGAAAAAACGCGCGTTCTTCGCCTATGGGTTTGCCGCCGCGCTGCTTATCGTCTCCGCGATTCAAAATTACAACATCGTCTTCAATCAATTTCAAACGATGTTCAAAGCAAACGCTTGGAACACATCGGAGATGGGAAAAGTCATCCGTCAGTTTAAGAGCCAGCACGGGCAAACCGACACCATTTGGATTGTGCCTTACCCGCACTGGGTGGATACGCGACTGCCCGGCGTGTGGGCAGGCATCCCCAACCGCGACTTTGCCATGTGGCGCGAAGACCTGCAATCCACACTGACCAAGCCCGCGCCCAAAATGTTCATCTTTTGGAATACCGATTTGGAAACGCAAAACGCGCTCATGCTGCTTTACCCCAATGGAACGTTGAGCCGTTATGTTTCGTCCGTTCCCGGCAAAGACTTTTTGATTTTTACAGTTGAACAATAACCTCCCTCACCGCAACCCGATATGACAAACAAACATCATTGGATTTACGACTTGCTTTTTATTTTTGTGATGCTGCTTGCGGCATATTTGCGCTTTACCGGCGTGGAATGGGGCGAAGGGCAGCACCAGCACCCGGACGAACTCTTCCTCACCGGAGTATTGGACGGGCTGCGCGCGCAAACCTGTTCCGACCCCGCCCTGCATGTGGACCTTTGCCCCGAAGGCGAAAAACGCTGGCTGACTTTAAGCGAATACTTCAACACGCAGACTTCCCCGCTTAACCCCTACAATCGCGGATATTCGTTCTTCGTGTACGGCAACCTTCCCATGACCTTGGCGCGCGTTGGCGTGGACCTTTTGGGTAATGATTATTTCGGCGGTACAAAATTTTTTGCGCGGCAACTTTCCGCGCTGGCGGATTTTCTCACCCTCTTTGTGCTGTACCTGCTCGTCTCGCGGATGTACGGCAAGCGCGTTGCTTTGCTTGCCTCGCTCTTTTCCGCGCTGGCTGTCATGCAGATTCAACAATCGCACTTCTTTACCACCGATTTATTCGTCAATCTGTTCATGTTCGCCGCGATTTATTTCGCCGTTTTGATTGTTCAGCACAAAAACCTCCAATTACCAATTACCAATTACTACACCATCCTTATCCATCCGTTATTTTTATACAGCCTCGCTTTTGGAATATTTCTCGGCATGGCAATGGCATCCAAAATCAATGCCGCCGCGCTTGCCATTCTGCTCCCCGCCGCCTTTGCCGCGCGCTACTGGATACTGGATACCGGCTCACCAAACACTGACTCACTGAAAACTGATTACTGGTTACTGATTCTCGTCTTCCTCATCGCGGGCGGAATCGCCACCCTCCTCTCTTTCCGCGTCTTTCAGCCGTATGCCTTCGACGGGCTGGGATTAAATCCACAATGGGTCAGCAACATTGCAGAGCAGCGCGCGCAAGCCAGCGGCGATGCCGACCTGCCGTGGAATTTGCAATGGGCGCGGCGCAATCATCTGTATTCATTTACCAACCTCACCGTTTGGGGGTTGGGGCTTCCGCTGGGGATTTTGGCTTGGCTGGGCTTTTTGCTCATGGGCTGGCGCATTCTGCAAGGCGAGCGAAATCATCTTTTACTCTGGGCGTGGACTGCGTTTTACTTCGGCTGGCAGTCGCTTCAATTCAACCCGACCATGCGCTATCAACTCCCCGTGTATCCGCTTCTGGCGATGATGGCGGCATGGGTGGCGTTTGAATTCAGAATTCAGAATCCAAAATTCAAAATTTGGAATTACGCCTTGCCTGTTTTAGGAATCGTTGTGGCTGGCTTAACCGCCGTCTGGGCTTTTGCCTTTCACAGCATTTATTTGCGGCCCGAACCCCGCATTGCCGCCTCACGCTGGATTTACGCCAACGTGCCGGGACCAATCAACCTGCACATTCAAACCGAAACAGAAACCTACAATCAGCCTTTAAGTTTCCCTGCGGGACTCTTCATTCAACCCGAAGCGCCGTATGTGATGGGCATATACCCCAAACAAGACGGGATGTTAACAGACATCACGCTTGGCAAGGCAATCAACGCGGCGGGCTTTGATACTGAAATTACGCTGTCCATTTCATCCAGCGACAACCCGCAAGTGATTCTCACACGCGCGCGCGGGGAGGTGGGTTCAACTTGGGAGCAGATAAAACTCCGCCTTGAGACTCCGCTCCGCGTGAGCGCGGGAGCAGGATACAGCCTGCAAATAGAAACATCCGGCGGGGCGGTTTCGCTCAGCGGGGCGGGAATCGCAAACGAAACCGATTACGATTGGGCGCTGCCCTTCCGCGTGGATGGCTACGACCCGTTTGGCGGCATGTACCCGGGCGATTTGAATTTGCAAGTGTATTGGGACGACAACCCCGACAAACTTGAACGCTATGTGGATATTCTCTCGCGCGCGGATTACATTTTTATCCCTACCAATCATCAATACGGGCAGATTACGCGCCTGCCCGAACGCTACCCGCTGACTACGGAATATTATCGTTTATTGCTTGGCTGCCCGCTGGGCGAAGACATCATCCGCTGTTACCGCGTGGCAAAGCCCGGCATGTATAAAGGCTCGCTGGGATTTGACCTGGTGCAAGTTTTTGAATCGTATCCCACGCTTGGACCGCTCGTCATCAACGACCAAGCCGCCGAAGAAGCCTTTACGTTTTACGACCATCCCAAAGTGTTGATTTTCAAAAAGTCCGAAAATTTTGACGCGGCAAAAGTGCGGGAACAACTCGGCAAAGTGGATTTGACAAAAGTGATTCGCTTGACGCCCAAACAAGCCGATACGTACGAACCGCAAAAAAATCTTTTGCTGCCGCAATCGCGTCTCGCGCAGCTTCGCACGGGTGGAACATGGTCGCAATTGTTTGATTACGACTGGCTGCAAAACAAATATCCCAGCATCGGGCTGCTGGTTTGGTATGCGTTCATCTTTTTGCTCGGCGTCATTGCCTACCCCGTCACGCGGCTTGCGCTTTCGGGTTTGCAAACTTACGCCTACCCATTGAGCCGCACGGTTGGGATTGCGCTGCTGGCGTGGATGTCTTGGATGGGCGGCTCGCTCGGCATCCCCTACACGCGGATTTCGATTACGGTCATGCTGATTCTGCTTGCCATGCTGGGCGCAGGGCTGGCTTGGTTGCGCCGCGCCGAACTGCGCGAAGAATGGAACTCGAACCGCCGCTTCATTCTCGTCACCGAAATTGTATTCTTCACCTTCTTCGTGATTGATTTGCTCATACGGCTCGGCAATTCCGATATGTGGCATCCCGCCAAAGGCGGCGAACGCCCGATGGATTTCTCGTACTTCAACGCCATTCTCAAAAGCGAAAATTTTCCGCCCTACGACCCTTGGTACGCGGGCGGATACATCAACTACTATTATTACGGGTTTGTGCTGGCTGGCACGCCGGTTAAACTGCTCGGCATTGTTCCATCCATTGCGTACAACTTCATCCTGCCCACATGGTTCGCGTTGATTGCCGTCACCGCCTTTGCCATCGGCTATTCATTAGTAAATAAGGATAAAGATTCATCCTTCACCATTCATCCTTCATCCTTGCTTGCCGGTATTGCCGCCTCGCTCTTCACGGTTTTGCTTGGCAATCTCGGCACGATTAAATTGATTTTTCTCGGCTTGCAGCGTATCGGCTCGCCCGATGGAAGCGTGCCGGTGGATATTGGCTTCCTGCAAAAATGGGAATGGGCGCTCAAAGGACTCTTCTTCTCGCTCGCGGGCGAAGGTCTGCCCATTGGGCGCGGAGAATGGTATTGGATTCCCAGCCGCGTCATCCCCGCCCCGGGCGATGTGGAACCCATCACCGAATTTCCGCTCTTCACGTTTTTATACAGCGACCTGCACGCGCACATGCTCGTCATGCCGATAACGCTCTTCATCATTGCGTGGGCAATCTCATTCGTCAAATCGCGCGCGCAGTTGGGGCGCAGTCAATGGCTTGCCGCGCTCGGCGTCTCCGCGTTGATGATTGGCGCGCTGCGTCCCACCAACACATGGGACTTATACACCTACTTTCCGCTCGCCGCAATTGCGCTGGCTTATACGTTATTTATCAACTTTGACATTGGCAAAATCAAACTTCCGCAAATGATGGATGGTTATGCAAAACAAAACCCATTCATCATACGCGGAATTACCGCCGCGCTTGCGGTTGCGCTTTTGTATGAATTTTCATCGCTGCTCTACGCGCCGTTCGCTTATTGGTATTCGCAAGCCTACGGCGAAATCAACGCATGGTACGGCACGCATACGCCCATCTCATCCTACCTCACGCATTGGGGCTTGTTCCTCTTTATCATCACCGCATGGCTGGCATGGGAAACGCGGCAATGGATGGCAGCCACGCCCGTTTCGCATCTTAACAAATTAAAACCATACATCCTGTGGATGGAAATTGCGCTGGCGGTCTTTTTCGCGCTTCTGATTTACTTTGCCATCGAAGGCGCGCGGGTTGGATTCCTCGCCCTGCCTTTGGCGGCATGGGCGGCGATTCTCATCCTGCGGCGCGACCAACCCGACCTCAAGCGTTTCGTGCTGCTGATGATTGGCACAGCATTAACACTCACCATCGCGGTGGAACTCGTCGTGCTCGTCGGCGATATTGGGCGCATGAACACAGTCTTCAAGTTATACTTGCAAGCGTGGATGCTGTTCGCCGTGAGCGCCGCCGCCGCGTTTGGCTGGCTGTTGGACTTTTTCCCCTCATGGCATCCCCGCTGGCGGACGATTTACCAAACAGGCTTGTCCATCCTGCTTGGCGGCGCGTTCCTTTTCACCCTCACCGCCTCCACCGATAAAATCAGCGACCGCATGACTCCCGACGCTCCGCGCACATTGGACAGCATGACCTTTATGAAATATTCCCAGCATTGGGATGGCAATATGATGGATTTAAGCGAAGACTACCGCGCCATCCGCTGGATGCAGGACAACGTGCAAGGCTCGCCTGTGATTGTGGAAGCGAACTGCACCGAATACCGCTGGTGTACGCGCTTCACCATTTACACGGGATTGCCGGGCGTGGTCGGCTGGAACTGGCACCAAAGACAGCAGCGCGGACACATCTCCACCGACGTTCAACTCCGCGTGGATGAAATCGGCACGTTCTACAACACACCCGATATTGAATGGGCGCTTGACTTCCTGAAAAAATATCAGGTCAAATACATCATACTCGGGCAGTTGGAACGGAATGTTTATCCTCCCATCGAAGGATTTGCCAGCGGGTTGGAAAAATTCGCGCAGTTTGAAGGCATTTACTGGAAAGCCGTATATCAGGACGGCGCAACAACGATTTATGAAGTGGTAAAGTAATTCACAGTGGCAGTCACCTTACAAGGTGACTGTCACTTAAAATAAGGAGACTCCCATGCGCTATAAACTCGCATTCATCGGTTTTGGAAACGTCGCCCGTTCACTGGCGAAACTTTTATTAAGAAAAGAATCCTTGCTCAAAGAACAAGGCGTCACGTTTTCGTTCACCGGCATTTCAACGGGAAGTCATGGCTTTGCCGTCAACCCCAACGGGCTGGATATTCACAAAGCGCTTGAACTCGTTGAAAGCGGAAAAGATATTTCATCGCTTTCCAATTACCATTTACCCATTACCGATTCGCTTTCCGTCATCCAACACTCCGCCGCGGATGTGGTGTTTGAAAACTCGCCGGTCAATACCCAAACCGGGCAGCCCGCGCTCGACCACATCCGCGCCGCGCTCAATTTGGGAATGCACGCCATCACCGCCAACAAAGGTCCCGTAGTGCATGGCTACCGGGAACTCACCGCGCTGGCGAAATCCAAAGGCAGACAGTTCAAATTTGAATCCACCGTGCTGGGCGGCGCGCCTGTGTTTTCCGTCTTCCGCGAAACCTTCCCGCTTGCCGAACTTTCTTCCATCAAGGGAATTTTCAACGCCACCACCAATCTGATTCTCTCGCGCATGGAAAACGGCGAAGCGTATGAAGACGCGGTCAAGTACGCGCAATCCATCGGGCTGGCGGAAACCGACCCGACCAACGACGTGGACGGCTGGGACGCGGCAATCAAAGTCGCCGCGCTTGTCACCGTGTTATGGGATGCGCCGATGACTCCCCAGCAAGTTAACCCCACCGGCATTCGCGGAATTACATCCGGGATGATTGCCAAAGCCAAAGCGGAAGGCAAGCGCTACAAACTGGTCTGCTCGGCGGAAAAAAATGCGGATGGAAGCATCACCGCCAGCGTTGCCCCGCAACTGGTGGATTCTTCCTCTCCGCTGTACGGCATCATGAATTCCAGCACGGGCATTACGTTTAGAACCGATGTAATTTTGGATTACTCCATCGTCCTCTCTGAAAAGCCCGATATGAAAGGCGGTCCCTTGGAAACGGCATACGGCTTGTTCGCCGATTTTGTCAGCGTGGCGAAGTGATTTTCTTGCACAAGTAAAAACCCGTTGTTTGCCGCAGAGTTCGCAGAGTTTAAGAATGTCCCGCGCCCTCCGCGTCTCTGCGGTAAAAACCAAGACTTTCACAAAAGGCTTATTGAGCCATTTATCGTCCACAAAAAACACGAATCCGCGCAAATTTCTTAAACGAATGAGCGGATACAATTCCTCATAAACTTCGTGGATGATAAATTTTCGGGGGAATAATATTTTTTTATCGGCGTATAATTCACCCGCCATGAAACCCTTCCACCGCGCGATGCTCTGGCTCGCGCCGCTTCTTTTTCTGCTTGTCTTTTTCTTTCAACCCCTCACGCGGATTTTATCGCTTGCGTTCAGCCCCTCTGCATTTACGCAAAAAAATCTTGAAATCATTTTCAACGCGACAGCCTTCACGTTTTATCAAGCCATTCTTTCCACGCTCTTAACCTTCGCGCTTGGAATCCCCTCCGCCATTTTATTCGCGCGATTCAAATTCAAAGGAAAAGCCTTTCTGCGCGCGCTCACCGCCGTTCCATTCATGCTGCCGGCTGTGGTTGTCGCCGCCGCATTCAACGCCGTCTTTTCACAACGCGGATTTTTTTCCATTCTCTCCCAACCTTTCAACCTTCCAACTTTCCAACCTTCCCCCTTTACCCTCATCCTCGCCGCGCACGTTTTCTACAACACCAGCATCGTCATCCGCATTGCCGGCAACGCGCTCGCGCGGCTCGACCCAAAACTCGAAGCGGCAGCCCGCTCGCTTGGCGCAAACACCGCGCAAGTGTGGAAGACCGTCATCCTCCCGTTGTTGTTCCCGTCCATCTTTGCATCTGCGCTGCTTGTCTTCATGTTCGACTTCACCAGTTTCGGCGTTATCCTTTTGCTTGGCGGCGCGGAATTCGCCACGCTCGAAGTGGAAATTTACCTGCGCGTGCTGCGCCTGCCAGACTTGTCACTCGCCGCGCTGCTCTCCGTCGTTCAATTAATCTTCACGGTCATCTTTTCCATCATCTATTCCCGCGCCGTGCGGCAAACATCCACGCAAACCGCGCCGCGCTTTTCACTTGCCCGCAAACCAAGCAGCCTGCGTCAAAAAATTTTCGTCACCACAGCATACTGGGCGCTGGTTATTTTTTTCCTCCTCCCGCTTCTCTCGCTTCCTATTCGCTCCATCACCCGCCTCGAAGCGGATAAAGGTCAGCGCGGAAACATCGCCTACGGTCTGACCGCCGACTACTACAAAGAACTTTTCATCAACCGCCGCGGCTCGCTCTTTTACGTCCCGCCCATACAAGCGGCTCTCAACTCGCTGGGATATGCCGCCCTCACGGTGATTCTCTCCCTGCTGCTGGGGTTTCCCGCCGCGACCGCGCTCGCGCGACCTTCCACCCTCGAACGGATTCTCGACCCGCTCATCATGCTGCCCCTTGGGTCTTCCGCCGTCATGCTGGGACTCGGCTTCATCCTCACCTTTGGGCGGGCGTTATCTTCGCCTTTCTTTGTGCCAATCGCGCATACGCTCATCGCCCTGCCGTTTGTGATTCGGACCTTGCAGCCCGCCATCGCCTCCATCCCCAACCGTCTGCGCGAAGCGGCATCCGTCTTGGGCGCCTCACCCTTCCGCGTCTGGCTCACGGTGGATGTTCCCATCCTCTCCCGCGCCGCGCTCAGCGCCGCCACCTTTGCCTTCACCATCTCGCTTGGCGAATTTGGCGCAACGCTGCTGCTCACCCGCCCCGAATATCCCACCATCCCGATTGCCATTCAACGCTTCCTCGCCCAGCCCGGCGGATTGAACTACGGGCAGGCAATGGCAATGGCAACCATGCTTCTCACCCTCACCATGGCGGGCATTTTGTTTATTGAAAAAATCCGCACTGGCGACGAAGGACATTTTTAAAATGCTTGAACTTATTGACATCAAAAAATCTTACGACGGACAGCCGCTGCTTAAGGGAATCTCCTTTCAAGTAAAGCGGGGCGAAACGGTGTGCTTGCTGGGAGCATCGGGCGGCGGAAAATCCACCCTGCTGCGGATGATTGCGGGGCTGGAACAGCCCGAAAGCGGGCAGATTTTCTTCAACGGGCAAAACCTTGCCCCCGTCCCCGCGCATCAACGCAATTTTGGCTTGGTCTTTCAAGATTACGCGCTCTTCCCGCATCTCAACGTATTTGACAACATCGCCTTCGGATTGAAAATGCAAAACCAGCCGCAGGATGAAATTCATCGCCGCGTGAAGGAAATGCTCGAACTGGTGAACCTGCGCGGATTTGAAACCCGCGCCATTGCGCGGCTCTCCGGCGGCGAACAACAGCGCGTCGCGCTCGCGCGCGCGCTGGCTCCCCGCCCGCGTTTGCTGATGTTCGATGAGCCGCTCGGCGCGCTGGATAGAACCTTGAAAGAAGACCTGCTCGGCGAGTTAAAAAATATTTTGCAGAACGCCAACGTCCCCGCCATTTACGTCACCCACGACCATGAAGAAGCCTTTGCCATCGCGGACCGTATTCTGCTGCTGCACGAAGGCGAAATCATCCGCGATGGAACGCCGGAGGATGTGATGAAACACCCCAGCTCGCCCGCCGCGGAAAAAATTTTGGGAATTAAAAAATGAACGTCATAAAACAAAACCTTGCAGGCGAAACTACATGGCAGTATGAAGGAAAAGAATTGGAACGCGGAGAAAACTTTATCACGCTCGAAGCGTTGTTCAACCGCGACGATATGCCGTTTCAAAACATCACCCTTAAACGCAATGACCGCTTTGTGGAAACGTTTTACACCGATGAATGGTTCAACATCTTTGAAATTTATGACCGCGACGACAACTCGCTCAAAGGCTGGTATTGCAACATCACAAAACCGGCGGTGATTACAGAAGACTCCGTCGCATACATTGACCTTGCGCTCGACTTGTGGGTTTC
>DAOTZP010000135.1:0-14110 GCA_034434265.1 Anaerolineales bacterium
CGGGGAAATGTATGTGGACAATGTTTTCATCAACGAAACGCCCGCCGAATACTTTTACTCACAACAAGACAGCGTGCTGACGGCGCTGCTCCCCAAAGCGCTTCAACCGGGCGAAAGCGCGGCAATCCGCATGGATTTTTTTATTCGCATTTCACAAGCAACGGGGATTCACTACGGCGTGCAAACAAACTACAACAACGTGCTTGCGCTGGCGCACGCCTATCCGATGATTCCCGTCCATGACGAACAAGGCTGGCGGCTGGAAATGCCCGAACAACACGGCGACTTAACCTATGCCGATATTTCTTTTTACGTCATCACAGTGGATGCGCCGCTGCGCGTCAAAATTGCCGCCAGCGGGCAGGAATTCAGCCGCGAGGAACAGGCAAACCGTCAGCGGGTGATTTACACGGCGGGACCAGTCCGCGATGTTGGGCTTGCAATCAGCGCCGATTACGAAGTCTTCACGCGCAAGTGGCGCGGGGTGACGTTAAGATTCCACGCGCGCAAATCGCAGCAGGCAGGCGCGGAAGACGCGCTGGAATCCGCCGCGCGCGCATTGGAAATATTCAACGCAAGGTATGGCGCATATCCCTACCGCGAGCTGGATTTTGCCGAAACATCCACCACTGCCGCAGGCATGGAATATCCGGGCATGATTGTAATTGCGCGGCAATACATCACGTCCGATAACCTGTTTTTAGAATCCATCGTGGCGCACGAAGTCGGTCATCAGTGGTTTTACAACCTCGTGGGCAATGACCAAATCAACGCGCCGTGGCTGGATGAATCGCTCACGCAATTTATGACATGGCAGTATTTTCAAGATGTGTACGGCGAAACAGGCGCGGAAATTTTCAGGCAGGATTTACAAACCCGCTGGCAAAGCGTGGAGAATACGGAACTGCCGATAGGAATGCCGGTGCAAAATTACACGGCTGGGGAATACGGCGCCCTTGTGTACGGGCGCGGCGCGTTTTTCTTTGCCGCATTAAGGGATGAAATGGGCGTGGAAAATTTTGACCTCCTGCTAAAACGATACACGCGCAAACATGCGTGGGGGCTTTCCTCGCCATCCGCCCTGCAAAAGGAAGCCGAAGCGGTTTGCGGCTGCGACTTAAACATGCTCTTTGAAACATGGGTGCAGCCGTAAATTTTTGGAGTATAATCGTTTGTCACGCCAGCCACAGGCTGGCATTTTTTTGGCATGGAGTAAATGAAAGAATATGATTCGAAACCTCAACACCCGCATTCTCGTCATCGTATTAATTCTGGCTCTCGCGTTGTGGATTGATTTCAGCGACAACATCACCGCCATCAACCCCATCACGAATGAGGCATTGTTCAACCGCAATGTCATGCCGCGCCTCGGGCTTGACTTGCAAGGCGGCTTGCAAGTGCTGCTTGAAGCCGACCTGCCCGCAGATGCAAACATCTCCGCGGACGCAATGGAAACCGCGCGCAACATTGTGCAGCAGCGTACCGACGCGCTCGGCGTAAATGAAAACGTCATCCAAGTGGCAGGCGACCGCCGCATCGTGGGCGAATTCCCCGGATTGCAAGACACAGACTCGGTGTTGAACACCATTCAACAAACGGGCTTGCTTGAATTTGTGGATACAGGCGACTACGCCCCGCTGGAAGGCACAATTCTTTATACCGATTACAGCCCCACCGGCGAAGCGGTTGAACAGCCTGCGGAAGCCAACGGCTCAACGCCGGAAACCACCGTGTATCACACCATTATGACCGGCGCAGACCTGAAAGCCGTTTCGGTTAGCTCCGACCCGCTTGCCGGTTATGCCATCAACTTTGAATTGACCCCCAATGGCGCAATCATTTTCGGCGACCACACCAGCGCAAATGTCGGCAAAATTTTAACCATCGTGCTGGACAAGCGCGTTATTTCCGCGCCGCGCATCAACGATGCAATCACCGGCGGCACAGGCACCATCACCGGCGACTTCGATGCGGAAAGCGCAAACGCCTTTGCCATTCAACTGCGCTACGGCTCGCTGCCCATTCCTTTGAAAATTGTTGAAACCCGCATTATTGGACCAACCCTCGGCGCCGATTCGCTTCGCAAAAGCATTACCGCCGGCTTGATTGGAATGCTCATCGTTGCGTTATTTATGATTATTTACTACCGCCTGCCCGGCATTGTGGCTGTGCTTTCCATTTTAATTTACGCCGCGCTTGCGTTTGCCGTGTTCAAATGGTTTCATTTTACGCTCACCCTGCCCGGCGTGGCTGGCTTTTTGCTCAGCACCGGCGCCGCGCTGGATGCAAACATTCTCATCTTTGAACGTCTGAAAGAAGAGTTGCGCAACGGCAAAAGCCTGATGCAAGCCGTGGACCAAGGCTGGACGCGCGCATGGTCTTCCATTCGCGATTCAAACCTTGCCACCATCATTACCTCCATCATCCTTTTCTGGTTTGGCTCAACCTTTGGCGCGACCATCGTAAAAGGATTTTCGGTGACGCTTGCCCTCGGCGTGGCAATTTCGCTTTTTACCGCCATTTACGTCACCCGCACATTGATGGCGCTTTTCCTCAAATCCTTTAAGACGGATAATTACGAATTCTGGTTTGGGCTGTAAACAAACCATTCGAGGAACTTTCTTATGAATATTCTCAACAAACGTTATATCTATTTCGCAATTTCGCTGCTTGTCATTATCCCCGGCATTGTCATGCTGATTGTCGGCGGGCTGCCCCTTTCAATTGATTTCACAGGCGGCAGTTTGTTTGAAATTAAAGTTGAAGGCAGTCAGCCGCTTGGCAGCGAAGAGATTATTAAGATTTACGAACAAAAAGGCGTGAACGACGCGCAAGTGACCACAACGGAAAATGGAACGCTCGTCATCCGCTCGTCATTTTTGACAAATGAATTGCGCGACGAAATTCTCACCGCGCTCAAAGAAGCCTCCGGCGATGAAATCACCATCGTGCAGTTCGACAGCGTTGGACCAAGCATTGGCAAACAAGTCACCTCGCGCGCCATACTTGCCGTAAGCGTTGCGGCGCTGGCGGTTGTCATTTACATCACTGCGGCTTTTCGCAAAGTGCCAAACGCCTTCCGCTACGGATTGTGCGCCATCATCGCCATGGTGCATGACGTGGCGGTGGTATTCAGCATCGCGGGAATTGGCGCAATGTTCTTCGACTGGCAAATTGACGCGCTCTTCCTCACCGCGCTTTTAACCGTCATCGGTTTCTCGGTGCAGGATAAAATCGTGGTGTTTGACCGCATCCGCGAAAACACCGGCTTGCTGCGCCGCCTTGAATATGAAAAACTTGTCAACCACTCCATTGTGCAAACCCTGCAGCGCTCCATCAACACCCAGTTGATGACTGTGGAATTTCTGCTGCTGGCGCTTGCTTTATTTGGCGGCGTCACCCTGCAAGAGTTTGCCGTCATCTTGCTGGTCGGCTTGTTCAGCGGAACATACTCCTCCATTTTCATCGCCGCTCCCATCCTCGTGGTTTGGGAAAATCAGGAATGGAAAAACTGGTTCAAAGGAAAAAAAGCCGAAGCAGTATAGAAGCAGTATAAGAAGGGATATCATACAAACGGTATCCCTTTTTTTATGAAAATCAAGGCGGAAAGCAACCGCCTGCAAGGCTTTGAGTGTTAGCAGGTATAATAACAGGAACGCACTCTCGCAACGAGATATAACAAACGTCCCAACTTACGCCAGAGCGCGCAAATGACGCAAAGCGGATTGCATGGCTGCAGCAAAGGTAAAGCAAATAAAATTTTTTTGAAAGAAAGGGAACACAACATGTCGCTCAAAAATCTGACTTTCATTATGGGGGCATTGTTGTTATCAATAACCGCTTGCGTCTCCCCTGCGGCAACAACGCCCGCGGCGCCGCAGGCAACCCAAGCCCCAGCCGCCGCTGAACGTTACATTGTCTTTGGCGATATTTCGGACGACCCTGCGGAAGTGATTGAAGGCACACAGCCGCTGGCAAATTATGTTGCGGAAAAATTAAAAGACCAAGGCGTTACAGGCGGTCAGGTGCGGGTGGCGTCTTCCACAGATGAAATGATTAAACTTCTAAAAACGGGGGAAGTGGATATTTCATTTGACAGCACATATCCCGCCACATTAATCAGCGATGCAACCGGAGGGCAAATTGTTCTGCGCCGCTGGCGTTTTGGCGTGGACACCTACCGCAGCGTCATCTTTGCCAGCAAGGCAAGCGGCATCACATCCATTGAGCAGTTAAAAGGAAAAATGATTGCGATGGACGCGGAATATTCCACCTCCGGTTTTATGCTGCCCGCCGCGTACCTTACCAAACAAGGATTAACTCTGCGCGGAAAAGCCAGCAACGCCGAAGAAGTGGCGCCGGATGAAGTCGGCTTTGCTTTTGCGTATGACGATGAAAACATTTTACAATGGGTGCTCAGCGGCATTACGCCCGCCGGTGTAACCGATGATTACAATTTTGACGTGGGCTTTCCGCGCGAGGCGGTGGAACAACTGGTGGAACTTGCGCGCACAGACGCCACGCCCCGCCAGGTGATGATTGTCCGCCCCGGCATGGATCAGGAACTGCTCAAAGCCTTGATTGAAATCTTAACCAGCATGGATGAGGACCCCGCCGCAAAAGATGCGCTGGACGCATTTCAAACCACGCAGTTCGATGAATTTCCCGAAGGCTTAACAAAAGCGACAAGCAATATTCGTGAAATGATTGAATTGATTAAGGATATTCCCCTGCCGTAGACCCGGGAAAAGATTTGTTTTCTTAATGAAAAATCCAAAACACTTCTTTCAAAATCTTTCTCTTGCAAACAAAATTGCCAGCTTAGCCAGTTTACTGGTGATGCTGGCTGTATTTGCATTAACCTTTCTCTCCATTCAGCGCGAGCGCGCCAATTTTCAAAAAGAACTTGCAGAGCAAGCCGACCTGTTCCTTGAAACCGCCTCGCACGGTTTGCGCGACCCGCTCTACCGCGCGCAAGTGGATGAAATGACAGACCTGTCCAACCAGATTAAAGACAATCCAGATATTACGTTTTTTGTCGTATACGACGCGCAGGGAAAAATTTTGGTGGATTCGCGCGAATCCTCGCTGCGCTTTTCACAAGAAGTGGATGAACTCGGCGAAAAAATTCTCGCTTCGCCGCAATCCACTTACTCAAATTGGACAGACAACGAACTTATCACCGGACGGGTCATTAAGTTAGGCAATCAAACCATCGGCGTCATCAGCGCTGGCTTTTCCACAAAATCGCTGGATGAAAAAATAACCAGCATCACCATACAGGGTCTTGCGCTTGCCATTGTGACTTTATTGGTCGGCGCGGCATTGACGGTGCTGCTGACGCGTCAAATTACGCAACCGCTGAGCGAACTCAACCGCATTGTGGGACGCATGAGCAGCGGCGACTTAAGTCAGCGCGTGAGCTATCAAACGCAGGACGAAATTGGACAGCTGGGTTCCGCTTTTAACAAAATGGCGGATGACCTGCAAGAACGGGAATGGATGCGCGATATGTTCGGACGGTTTGTCAGCCCGGAAGTGGCGGAGGCAATCCGCAACGGGCAGGTGAACCTTGAAGGCGAAAACCGCCTCGTCACCATTTTGTTTTGCGATATTCGGGAATTTACCATGTACGCCGAGCGGCACACGCCGGGCGAAGTTGTCAAATTGTTGAATCAATTTTTCCCCTTAATCTTAAAAGCCGCGCAAAAACATGGCGGCACGGTGAATAAATTTGGCGGGGACAGCACGCTCATCGTATATGGCGCGCCGCGCAATATGGAACATGGCGCGTATCGCGCGGTGCTGACAGCGCTTGATATCCGCAATTCGATGCAGGAATTAAATCAAAACTTAATGAAAAAAGGAGACGCGCCGCTGCGCATGGGCGTGGGAATTAATACAGGCATGGCATTGGCAGGCGCCATTGGCACGCCGGAACGACAGGAATATACAGTGGTGGGCAACACGGTCAACCTTGCGGCGCGCATAGACGGATTGAATAAACAATTCCCGGAAAACGATATCCTCATCAGCAAATGGACGTATGACGCCATTGGGGAAAAGCGCGGTGAGTTTAAGATGAAATCGCTGGGAAACATCCCCATTCGCGGAAGAAGCGAACCGATTGAAATTTGGTCCGTACTTGGAAAATCGTGATGAATTTCATCACGATTTTATTTTTTGCCGCCTATTCAAAAGATGACGGTTTGCCCAAAGCAAGCCAATCAGGCGGGCGCGGTTATTTATTTAAATCCACAAGTCCTTCTTTGATGGCAAAGCGCACCAGACCCGCCAAATTATGAATGTTGAGCTTGTTCATCAAACTGGCGCGGTGTTTTTCCACCGTTTTTTCACTGATAAAAAGCAGCCGCGCAATTTCGGCGCTGGTGTATTCCTCTGAAATTAATTGCAAGACTTCCTTTTCGCGCGGGGAAAGCATATCCAGCGGATTTTGCTCATCCCCAAAATGAATGTTGGGCGCGTTTTCCATCAAAATGGCGGAAACCGGCTCGCTGAGAAACATTTCACCCCGCCCAACAGAACGAACGGCGTTAATCAATTCCTCGCTTACGCTGCTTTTCAGCACATATCCCAAAGCGCCGCTTTGCAGCGCCTGACGCACCAGCGCGGCATCGGCATACATGGAAATAAACAAAATGTTCACTGGCTGCTTATAATCACGCAGGCGTTCCGCCGCTTGTATTCCGTTCAAGCGCGGCATCATAATATCCATTAACAAGACGTTTGGGCGCAGGGTAAAGGACAAGTCCACCGCTTCCTGCCCGTTGGCAGCCTCGCCAACCACTTCAATATCTTTACACCGTTCCAGCAAAGCGCGGATGCCCGCCCGCACAATGGCGTGGTCCTCCGCAATGATGACGCGAATCATACTTCCTCCCGTTTGGTCAAAGGCACACGGGCGGTAACAACCGTGCCGCGCCCCGGCGCAGATTTGACAAACAAATCGCCGCCAATCAAGGTCATTCGTTCCCGCAAGCCAATCATGCCAATGCCGTCGCTTTGTTGTTGCGGGTCAAAACCCACGCCGTTATCCTGCACGGTCAGTGAAAGATACCCGCCTTCCAAAGATAATTCAACCCAAATTCTGCTGGCTTTGGCATGGCGGGCAATATTTGTCAGGGTTTCCTGCAAAACCCGATATAAAGAGACAACGTACACCTCGTTTACATCCGGCAGATGAGGGTCGGATTCAAATTCAAGTGGGGTGTGTATGCGCGCGCTAAAATCCATGCAATATGTTTCCAGCGCTGACCGCAAGTTCACTGCTTCCAGCAAGGGCGGGCGAAGATTCTGCGCCATCATGCGCATTTTTCCAAGTACCCCCGCTGTATCGGCAAGCATGGAGTTTAATCGCTGGCGGAGCAGCGCTTCATCAAGCGGAAGTTCATTTTGCAAATTTTGCAAATTCAACATCAATGCCGTTAAAGACTGACCCAGGTCATCGTGCAAATCGCGCGAAATGCGGCGGCGCTCGATTTCCTGCGCTTCCACCACCCGTCCCGCCATTTCGCGCAACTGCGCGCGCTGCTCATACAGCGTGCGATAACGATTTAAGCGGGTGATTGTGCGGACGCGGGCGCGCAAATCCTGCCGGTCAATTGGCTTGCTGAAAAAATCATCCGCCCCGGCTTCCAATCCGTTAATGCGGGAGGAATAATCATCAAGCGCGGTTAAGATAATAATCGGAACTTCGGCTACTTCGGGGATGGCGCGCAGCCTGCGGCAGACCTCAAAGCCGTCCATGCCGGGCATCATCACATCCAGCAAAACCAAGTCGGGCAAAATTTGTTGAGCGGCTTGCAAAGCGGATTCGCCGTCGCGCACGGAGGTCAATTCATATCCCTGCCCGTCCAGTATTGCTTCAAGGGTTGCAATCCCCGCATCTTCATCATCCACAATCAAAATTTTTCCTGTCATAGCGCCTCGAAATATTTAATTTTTATATCAAATATTTTTGTATCAGGTTTGCCAATTCAGCCAGACGCACCGGCTTGCTTATGTAATCCGTCATGCCTGCGGAAAGACAACGCTCGCGGTCCCCCGGCATGGCAAGCGCCGTGAGCGCAATTACCGGGAGTTTTTCAAACGACGGGATGGCGCGCAGTTGTTTGATGACTTCAAAGCCATCCATGCCGGGCATTTGTATATCCAGCAGCGCCAAATCGGGCCGGTCTTTTTTGATGGCTTCCAAACTTTCAAAACCATCCCGCGCCACTGAAACGCGATGCCCATGCGCCTGCAAATAATCCGCCACAAATAAAACAACGGATTCCGTATCCTCCACCAGCAGAATATGACCCTTGCGCGAATCAGAAACGGGTTGTTTTTGTTCAAGCAAGTGATTCGGCTGCCCGTCCCGGTCTGGCTGCTCCATTGGGGCATACGGCAAGGTGATGGTAAAACGGCTGCCTTCATTGACTTTACTTTCCACGCTGACATTGCCACCGTGCATACGCGCCATTTGCATCACCAGCATTAACCCCAGCCCCGTTCCGGAAGAAGAGCGCGAGAGGCTGGAATCCAACTGCACAAAGGGTTGGAATAAACGCGGCATATCCTCCTGCGAAATGCCAATGCCCGTATCCCAAACCACGAGGTCAATTTCATTCATCTCCGGGCGCAATATGGCTTGCGCGCCCGCTCTACCGCCCGAAGGCGTAAACTTAACCGCATTGGAAAGCAGGTTAACCATCATTTGCAGCAAGCGCCTTGCATCGCCGCGCACAAACTGAACGGCAGGGTCAATTTGAAAATCGAGTTGAATATTTTTCTTCTGCGCGATTTCTTTTACCATGCGGAAGGATGAATCAAACAAAGATTGAACGGGAACGTCGGAAATGCTTAAATCCATGCGCCCCGCTTCAATTTTGGAAAGGTCAAGAATATCGTTAATCAGGGAAAGCAAATGCGCGCCGCTTTCATTAATGGTTGCGACATATTTTTGTTGTTTTTCATTCAGCACGCCGGGCAGCTGCTCGAGCAGGCTTTCTGAAATTCCTATAATGGCGTTGAGCGGCGTGCGCAATTCATGGCTCATATTGGCAAGGAACTCGCTTTTTACCCGCAGCGCGCGCTCCATTTCCAGATTGGCGCGGCGCATTGATTCTTGCGCGGCGCGGGTTTCAGTCACATCCAGATTTACGCCAAGCATCAAAATAGGCGCTTGCATTTCATTTCGCACCGTTAACGCGCTGAATGAAATCAACCGCTGGGTTCCATCCGGGCGGACAATGCGGTATTCCTGCTCGAAAAAATCCGCGCCGCGATACGCAGCCTGATATTGCTCTTGAAATCTTTTTCGGTCTGATTCATGTATTAAATTTTGCCAGGCGTCAAACGAATGTGAAAAATCCTGCGGGTGGATGCCGTAAATAAAATACATGTATTCATTCCAAATGACCGCGTTGGTTTGAAAATTTAACTCCCATACGCCGATTTTTCCGGCATTGACCGCCAGTTCCAATCTTTGGCGGGTTGCTTCAATTTCCGCGGTTCGTTCCCGTACGCGGGCTTCCAATTTTTCCGCGTAACGTCGAATTTCAGAAATCAAATTTTGATGATGCAAACTTAAAGCCAGTTGCGCGGAAACATCGCGGATAATCTCAAAATATTCGGCGGTGAAAAAATCACTGCGGGCGGCAACCAGCGCGAGAACGCCAATCAAACGTCCCTGCACAATCAGGGGCGCTTTTACCAGCGACCTTCCGCCGGATTCGTACAGATTCCTTTCAAACGAATTCCCGGCATCCGCGCTTAAGGTTGCGGAGATTATCTGGTCGGGCGCAAATTCGCCAAGCCGCAAATCGCTGGGATGAACAGGCTCATTGACGCGCACAACGGAAGGTATTTCGCCTGAGGCGCGGGCGATAATTTTTGCAGAGTCGTTGATTTCATTAAACGCAATCATGCTGATATTTCCGCATGGCACCAAAACAGCAAGGTGACGCAAAGCCTCCATATCGGCAGTTTGGTCGCCTGAGCTTGCGCTTAACAAGGCGTGGTCAATCATACGCAGGCTCTGCAAACGCAGGTTTGTGCGGAAGAGGGATTTTTCCACCTGTTTTCTTTCGGTAATATCCTGTTTGATTGCAATAAAGCGGATGATATTCCCTGCTTCGTCAAAGACGGGCGTGATGGTTTCTTCTTCCTCGTACAGTGTGCCGTCTTTTCGTTTGTTCACCAGTTCGCCGCGCCAGACCTTCCCGTCAAGAATGACGCTCCACATTTGTTGGTAAAACGCAAGCGGATGCAGGCCGGACTTAAGAATACGCGGGTTTTGGCCAATGGATTCTTCTTTGGAATAGCCGGTGAGCGCGAACCATGCGGGGTTGACCCATTCAATTTCGCCTGAAACATTGGTGATTACAATGCCGTTTGCCGCCGCTTCGAGCGCGGCGGTTAACATGCGGTTCTGCTCTTCCGCGCGTTTCCTTACCGTAATATCGCGTCCCACGCCAACCACGCCGGTAATGTTGCCTTTTGAATCGCGCAGCGGAGAGACGACGGTTTGATAATACAACATCCCGTTGGGAGAAGGCGCCGACCATTCGTATGCGACGGATTCGCCGGACAATGCGCGCTGATTGGCTTGCTCGTGAACCAAAGCCGCCTCCGCGCCAAACAAATCGCGCGCGGTTTTGCCTAAAAAGAATTCCGGCTGCAAACCGCTTCTTTCCACCCATTTTCCAAACACGCCGCTGTGTCGCTGGTTTGTATCCAGCGTGTAAATCACGTCATCGAGCGAATCAATCAAAGAGCGAAAGCGCTCCTCACTTTCGCGCAATTTTTGTTCGGCTTGTTTGTAGCGGGTAATATCCGCCGCCGCGCCTTCCACCAATATTTCATTTTCACTGACAAGCCGCCCTATGGACCAATCGCGCAGCCAAAGCCAATTGCCATGCGCGTCCTGAATACGGTATTCCACTTCAAAAAAATCGCCCAGTTGAAAATTCTTAATCACTTCACTGATGCGCGCGCGGTCTTCCGGGTGAATGGATTGATTCCAAAGATGGGGGTGCTGGTATAAATACTCCGGCGTATATCCCAAAATATCCTTCACTTGCGGGGAATAATAAATGCCTCCGCGCACGGTGGAATAAGTGTATAAAATATCGGGCGACCTTTCCACAAGGCGGTTGTAACGCTCTGCGGTCTCGCGGAGTTTTTGCTCAACGGATTGTTGAATTTGCTCCGCCGGATTTTTTTTCTCCGCTGCGCGTTTTGCCAGTAAAACCGCTTCGCGCGCGCTGAACGGGTTTGACAGAAATAAAAACGACCCGGATTGTATTTTTTGCGCTTGTTCCGCATCAAGCAGGTCAAAATTCACCGTCACAATACATTCGGTTTGGGGAGCTTTTTCCCTGAGGCGGCAAAAAGCCTGCCAGCCAAATGAAAAGTCCGATTGCAAATCAAGCAGCGCGGCTTCAAATTCGCGGGTTTCAAGCAAATCTGCCAGCGCGGAAATTTCGCGCGGGGCATCGGCAACATCAAATCCCTGCGCTTGCAGCGCGGACTTAATTTCCTGCCATGCAGCGGATTGATGGAGAGAAAGCAAAATAGAGACGGGTTTCATATCTTGAAGGCTGTATTTAATCATAACACTTTGCGGAAAAAATCAAATAAAAATTGCTTAATTTAAGCGTTTTAAGAACTGAAAAGCGCAATTTACGCAATGGGGGTTTTCACCCATTCCGTCCCTACGATTTTGCAAATACACTGCAAGCGAATTGCTATGGTTTCGCTTATAAGCGGAAATTTATAATGCAAGCATAAGAATTTTTTTATGAAACAAAAAAGGGAATTCATTAAAGACGTGCTTGTGGCAAGCCTGCGGGCGCACTTCAACAAAGATGCGTTTTCGGATGTTGCGCTTTTGGAGACGCTTCGTTTGCAGGGATTAATCATCTAAGGCGCAAAAACCCGTCCGCTTGTAAAAGGAGAGATGTATGCAGGAACATAAAACCATTACGGCATTGATTGTGGAAGACAGCGCCACACAAGCCATGCATTTGGAAAACCTCTTATCCGGCGCCGGAATGACCACCATTTGGGCGCGCGGCGCCGACGAAGGCATGTACTACGCCCAAACCATGAATCCCGATGTCATCATTTTGGATGTCTTCATGCCCGGCTCCATGAACGGGCTGCAACTGTGCAAGCATCTCAAAGAAAACAGCCGCACCAGCCACATTCCCATCATCATGCTGACGCAATACAATCATCAAGACGCGGCAAAATTCGGGTTGAAACTTGGCGCAATCGAATACATCCCCAAGGATGCGTTTGCCGATGCGGTTCTGCTGCAAACATTGAAGGAAAAAGACCTGCTCGGAAAACTGGAAGGCATATAACCCCCGCAGCGGATGCAAATAAAAGTATAATCCGCTGCGTGAGCACAAGATTTGAAACACGCCTGTGTAATCACTGCGGGCTTCGCTATCCGTTGATGGACTCACATTCATTTGGAAAGCGATGCCCGCAATGTCTTGGGGAAACCGTTGTCATCCACCATCGTGAAATCAGCGGGGAACGTCACAGCAAAACCACAATGCCCGCCAATCCCCGCCGCGCAGTTTTATTGGATAACATCCGCTCGGCATGGAATGTCGGCTCAATTTTTCGCAGCGCAGATGGCTTTGGCTTTTCACATCTTTATCTGTGCGGAATTACCCCCACCCCCGAAGAGAATGCCGTCCGCAAAACGGCGCTTGGCGCGGAAGAAAGCGTCTCATGGAGTTACCATAAAAACGCGCACACGCTTGCCCTGCAACTTAAGCAGGATGGCTGGAAAATTCTCGCGCTGGAAGAAGAACCGCGCGCCGTTCCAATTGGCAAACAAAAGCAGGCTGGCAGGCAAGTCCTCATCCTCGGCAGCGAAGTGGCGGGCGTGGACCCCGGTCTGCTGGACTTGGCGGACAAAATTTTCTACATCCCCATGCGCGGCGAAAAACGCTCGTTCAATGTGGCAAATGCGTTTTCAATTGCCGCTTACGCCCTCACGCTTTAACAACTTTGCAACCAACAGAAGCGGATGCGCGGCGGTTTTATGCGCGCCATGCTCTATTTGCAAGCGGCACGCCGACCCGCTGGAGGCGATTTGTTTTTCCGTACTTCTTATCATCGGCAATAATTTCAACCCGCCGACCTTCATCGAAACTTCGTAATGCTCCGCCTCGTAGCCGAATGTCCCCGCCATGCCGCAGCAGCCCGCGTCGGAGACTTCCACGTCATAGCCGCAAGCCTTGAGCATTTCCACAGTTGCGGACGTTCCGCCGGGCAGCCCGTCGTCCGCGAGTCCCTCCGCCCGTTGGTGACAATGCGGGTGGAAGAAAATTTTTTCATCGGCGCGATTTTCAATCAACTCATCCAATTTGATATTTCGCAAAATAAATTCATCCATCAGCCAGACGCGCTTTTTGAGGGAATCAATTTCCGCGCGGCGATGCGGCAGCAGCGCGGCGTATTCATGCTTGATGCAGTACACTTCGGGCGGCTCGCAGCCGACGACTTGAATCGTTTCACCTGCGGATTGAATTGCATCCAAAACTTTTTGCGCGTGTTTTTGCGCCGCGCGAACGAATCCCTTCGAGAGCAGCGCAGTCCCCGCGCCGACATAAGGCAGGGCTTGAATCTCATACCCCGCCGCGCGCAGAATCTTAAACGCCGCCGCTTCCACTTCGGGTTCAAGGTAGCGGGAAAAAACATCGGAGAGGAAGAGGACTTTGGGAGGTTGGGAAGTTGTTGGAGATTGGTGATTGGAGATTGGCGACTGGTAACTGGTAACTGGTAACTCGTAACTCGCATCTTGCAGCTTTCGATAAACAGGAAAAGGACGGTTGGGGGTAATGCCTGCGGCTTTGGCGATTAACTTTCTTGACCAACTCATCTTCATAAAAGCGTTTGCCAGCGGAGCAACAGGCGAGAGCAGTTTTGAAACCAGATGGAAATAGCCGAACAAATAATCGCGCAGCGGGCGGCGGTGTGTTTTGTAATACTCGTTCATAAACTCGTACTTCAACTTGGGCATGTCCACCCCGCTGGGACATTCCGAAGTACAACCCTTGCAAGCAAGACATACATCCAGCGC
>DAOTZP010000136.1:0-5307 GCA_034434265.1 Anaerolineales bacterium
ATTCGAGAAATTGACCCCGATGCGTTTATGGTCATTGGTGTCGCGCATGAAGCGCTGGGCGAAGGCTTCAAGCCCCTCAAACCGCGTTGAACCCCTACAAAAAGGGCATGATTCTATAAAGCGCGCAGCCTTGCTTGTTTGTGTTATCGGGCGCTCGCGCGAACGGCTGGTAAATTTTTATCCTCCCCTTAATTCGTCAAGACGGGGCGGGGACTCTGACCGCCGGGTTTCACATCCCTTACTTTCTTTTGAAGTATCCCAACTGGCGCAGCATGTTTGGGTTGTCACGCCAGTTCTTCGAGACCTTGACGCGCAATTCCAAAAATACTTTGCGTCCGCCCATCTCTTCAATCTCTTTCCGCGCCGCCGAGCCGATGGATTTGAGCGCCTTGCCGCCTTCGCCAATCACAATTCCCTTGTGCGATTCTCTTTCCACGAAAATCGTGGCGGCAATGTACGCCATGCCGTTTTCGCGTTCTTTGAACTCGTCCACCTGCACGGCGAGGCTGTGCGGCACTTCGTCGCGCAGTTGAATCAGGCACGCCTCGCGGATTAAGTCCGCGGCGATGTCGCGCTCGTACAGGTCGGTGATTTGCTCTTCGGGATATTCCGGCGGGCGGACGGGCAGCAGCGCAATCAGCCTTTCGATTAACTCGCCCAGCCCGGCGCGGTTGGACGCGGAGATTTTCATCACCTCTGCTTTTTCCAGCATGGCGGAATATTCGGCGGCGCGAAGCGGCTCCGCTTCGGGGGAGAGCAGGTCCGTTTTGTTGAGGATGACGAGGGTCGGAATCTTCCGCGCGGGTTTGGCAAGCAGGGATGCGATGCGGGCGTCGTCTTCGGCTGGCGGGGTGGAAGAATCCACCAGCCAGAGAATCACATCCACGCCGCTTAAGGCTTCTTCCGCTTCAAAGTTGAGGAACTCGCCGAGTTTGTGTTTGGGGTTGTGAATGCCCGGCGTGTCCACAAAAATCAATTGCGCGTTGGGCAGCGTGAGAATGCCAAGCTGCCTTCGGCGCGTGGTTTGCGGACGGGGGGAGACCGCCGCGATTTTTTGATTGAGCAGCGCGTTAATCAGCGTGGATTTGCCGACGTTGGGGCGTCCGACGACGGCGATAAAACCGGATTTGTAATTTTCGTTCATGGCTTCCTTTTTTATAAGGCGGAATTTATCCCGCGTTGCGATTTGCTACAAACAAACTTAAGATGATGAGCGCCGCGCCGGTGATGATTTGCCATGTAATTTGCTCATCGAGAAAGATTGCGCCGAGCGTTACGCCGCCGAGCGGAAAGAGGTAGGTGACCATTGTGGAGCGGGTGGGACCGATTTCGTGAATCAGTTGAAAGACAAGTAAAAACGCCACCCCGGAGCCAAGCGCGCCCAGCCAGAGGAGCGCAATCCATGTGATGAGATGACGGGGGATGACGATGGGCGATTCCAGCGCGAAGGCGGCTGCCCACATGACGGCGTTGGCGGAAACCAGCGGACCGATGCCGCGCAAAATGGCATGCGTGTTTTGAGTCACTTTGCGGACGTAGATGGAACTGCCCGCGTAAAAGATTGCGGCGAGGATGACGGCAATTTGCCCGATGAGTGAGTTGTGCCCGCTATTGATGTCTTTGCTCATCAAAATCACCACGCCTGCAAAGCCCATCAGCAGCCCAATGACTTTGGGCGCGGTCATTTTGTCGTCGTGCAGTATGAAGTGCGCGGCGAGGATGGTGAAGAGCGGAACGGTGGCGTTCAGAATGGAGGCGACTCCGCTGTCTATGCTGTTTTCTCCCCATGTGATGAAGAAGAACGGCGCGGCGACATTGGTCACGCCAAGAATGAGTAATGGTTTCCATTCTTCAAATGTGCGGGGAAGCGGTATGCGTTGAGCCAAAATGATAACGATGCCGAAGAGCAGACCAAACAGGGCGCGGTAGCCGACGAGTGTGACGGCTTGCATTTCCTCCAATGCAAATTTTATCCACATAAAGGAGGAACTCCAAATGATGCCGAGAACGGTGAATTGAATCCAGTGTTTTGTTTTCATTTTCTCCTGATGGGTTGGAGGTTGAAGGTTAATTAGAAAGTTGCTTGATGAGATAATATTCGCCGCGCTCGAAGCCGCGGCTGATGTAATATTGCCGCGTGCCAACCGCGGCGATGACGGCGAGTTTTTGAAAGCCGCGCGCTTTGGCAATTTGTTCCGCTTCTTGCAGCAGCCGCGTGCCAAGCCCCAAATGCTGGGCGGCGCCGCTTTTATCCTCGCCTACGGCAAGCGATTGTCCGTACACATGCACTTCGCGGATGAGGGCGGCTTGCTCCAAGTCTGTTATGCCGATGTTGGGCGAATCCGCTTTGGGGAGGGATAAGCGCAAAAAGCCCGCCAGTTGGTCATCGGGCGTGGTGAAGGAGAGGAAATGCTCCTCCGCTTTGCCCGCGTTGTACACAAGGTCGTTCAGCGTGAGTTCTGATGAGCGCACAGGTTTGCCTTTTACCTCGCGGCAGCGGATGCAGTTGCAGCGCGTGCCGCGCCGCTTCATTTCTTCATGAATATCCTGCCTTAAACTTGTGCGCGTGTTTCCTTCCACCACGTTGTTGCCCGGAATATCACGGATGACGCGGTTGACGCGGCAGTAGCGCGGAATGGTCGGCTTGATGTCGGCAATTAAATTCACCAGTTCTGCGGTGGTGTAGGGTTGAAATTCGCCGCGCTGCCAGTATTCGTACAACTCCGCGTTGGCAAGCAGTTGATTGGGGTAGATTTTGATTTCATCGGGGCAGAAGTCCTGCCACATGCGCGCAAAGTCTTCGCGGTCCAATTCGGGGGTCGCGCCGAGCAGGTTGGGCATCCAATGTAAAACTATTTTGAATCCGGCGGCGCGGAGCAGCGTTGTCGCTTTGCGCGTGCAGTCCACATCATGCCCGCGTTTGTTGATGTTCAAAATGTGGTCGTTAAAACTTTGCGCGCCCATTTGCACTTTGGTCACGCCAAGATGACGCAGCCATTTGATTTCATCGGGCGTGATTTCATCGGGGCGCGTTTCGATGACCAAGCCCACGTTGCGGTGCGGCGCGGTCTCGTTGATAGCGTGGCTTTCTTTAAGTCTTTGCTCCGCGCCTTCGGGTGCGGCGGGTGCGCTCATGGCGTTCATCGCATCGAAGCAGCGTTTGACAAACCATTCCTGATAATCGCGCCGATACGAAGACCAGGTGCCGCCAAGAATCAGCAGTTCAATTTTATCCGTCGGGTGACCGAGATTCTTCAAGGCTTGAATGCGCGCGCGGACTTGGTCATACGGGTCGAACTGGTGTTCCAGCGCGCGCATCGCGCCGGGTTCGTCGGGCAGGTAGCTCTTCGGCATCCGCACATCCGTCGGGCAGAAGATACACTTCCCCGGGCAGGGATACGGCTTGGTCAGCACGGTGACTGTGGTCACGCCGGAAAGCGTGCGCATGGGTTTCATGCGAATCCGCTCAAGCAGGGATTGTTCCGCCGCGATGGTGTTGCTTTCCACCATTTGATGATATGCGGCAACCAGCGCGGCTTTGGTTAAGTATCCGCCGCCTTGCAGCGGATGTGAGCGGATGGCGCGCAGCGCGTCTTCACCTTCGCGGATTTCATCAAGGATAAGGCGCGCCAGTTCCAATTTTTGCGGGGTGAGTTGATTCAGTTTTTGCCATTTTTTCCGGCGGTCGGTGATTTCCATAGTGTGCTATTTTACCTTTGTTTATTCCCCGTAAAAGATGACAGCCGGGTTTAAGCGTGACGGTCATTCAAAACGTTTTTATGTCCCGCCGCTTGTTGAATTTCGTCCGGTCTGGTCATATTTATATGTTATATTGTATGAAGATTTGTTCAATTTGCTTTCCGCAAGCAACCCCTTTTGACACCTGCCGCCTACTAAATATATGGAAAACATTTCTAAGCCAGCGATTACTGATATGAGCGATGCCTTTCTGATTGAGCAATTTAAGAATGGCAGAAAAGAGGCATTTGACGATTTATATGTGCGTTACCTTCCCAGCGTGTATAAGCGGGTTCGATATGTCATCCCCGAAAGCGATGTGGAGGATGTCACGCAGGAGGTGTTTATCGCCGCGATGAAATCGCTCCCGTCGTTTCGCGGCGACGCGCAGTTTAGCACCTGGCTTCGCACCTTAACAAATCATAAAGTAGCCGAATTTTACCGGAAGCGCGGAAGAAAACAGGAACCGTCTCTTGCCCCGCTTTCGGAAATCTCCGGGCGGACGGAGGGCGCAACCTCTAAAATGCTGGAAGAGAACATCTTTTTGCAGGAGGCTTTGCGGAAGCTTCCCGAAAATTATCGTGAAGTCATCCTTCTTCGCCTGGCGGAAGATTTGCAATTTAATGAAATTGCAGAACTCACCCATCAAAACCTTGAAGCGGTCAAATCCCTGTTTCGCAGGGCTATTGCGGCGCTTCGCAATCAATTGGATGAAAAACCATGAGCCAACAAAATCAATCCCCTAATTCCATGCAGGATGAGCGCCTGGCGGATTTTACCGACCGGGTGTTGGCTGGCAAGGCTGACCAATCTGAAACGGATGCGGATGAGGAGTTGCTTGCTCTGGAAGAAACAATCCTGCGTGTTCAAAAAGCATTTCCCCCCGTGCATTTAAGTCAGGCGGCGGTTAAGCAAATGCAGGCGCGTTTTAAGTCTCGTCTTAAAAAGCAGGAGAAAGCATCCGAACCGTTTTGGAAAAAATGGCTTGCCTCTTATTCAAACGCTTCACTTTCAATGACGTTTGCGGCGGCAGCCTTGATGCTCCTTCTTGCTGTTCTTGTTTTCCCGTCCACCCCAACGGGTAATTCACTGCCAGGAACAGCGATGCGCCCTTCTTCGGGTGTGTTGGTTTTCATTGTGCTGCTTTTTCTTTTTGCCGCAGTGTTCTGGATTAACCGGAAGAAATAACCGGAACCATGAAGGCAGATTGGAGATTGCGCGATGAACTTGTCAGTTTAAATCGTTTTTTTCAAACTACGCGCTTGACGCGCGCAGCGTGAAGCAAGTTACTTTTCAACTCATTTTATAAAGGAGAGAATTATGAAAGCGACCAGGAAACATAATTGGACACGCGCGATTTTCGTGTTCATTGCTGTTCTTTCGATTACTTCGCTGCTTTTATCCGCTTGCGCAACTGCACCCGGCGCGGAAGGCGGCGCTGGTGGTGGTAAAGGCAGCGGCAACTCTGGCGGCGGCGGAGGCAACTCCGGCGGTGGCGGTGGAGGCAACTCCGGCGGCGGCGGCGGCGGCGGCGGAGGCAACTCTGGCGGCGGCGGCGGAGGCAACTCT
>DAOTZP010000137.1:0-6975 GCA_034434265.1 Anaerolineales bacterium
TGTCGTTTAATTTCTTAACAAACTCTTTGTCTTTGCGCGAATAAGAAATGAATATTTTGTCGCGCGCGCGGAAGTGGATTCGCTGGACATGATTAGAACGCCACAAACCAGGCAGCGACATACCCTTCGTGCGTGGCGTCTTTGACCTTAATCCACTTGTCATTGGCGCCAACTTTTGCCTCGCCGCCGGGCTCTGTAATGGTAAATTCATAATTGATTGGAACGCGCTTAATCAGCGTAGCATCGCTGATGACCGGCTCTTTGCGAAGCGAAACAAACTCAACGGTTGTTTTCACCTTGCGCGCGCCGCCTGCGGCAGGCGCAGCGGCAGGCGCGGAAGCGGCGGCAGTGGAGCCACCGGCATACTTCACATACCAAGCGGCGACATAACCCACATTGTTTTTTGAATCGCGGACTTTAATCCACTGGTTGGTGACGCCAACCTTGGGAATGGTCTGATTGGCAGGTTCAAGGCTGATGAGTTGTTCAGTGGGCGGAATGCGGCGGATGAGGGTGCTATCTGCAATGACGGGTTGGGAGCGGAAGGATAATTCCTCAGTAGGGAAGAGCGCAATCGCGCCGGGAGGAATGGGGGCGGCAGCCGGAGCAGGCGCAGAAGCAGGCGTGGGGGCAGCGGCAGGCGCGCTGGTGGTTGTAGCGGGAGCAGGCGCAGGCTTGCTCTTTGAATCCGATACATACCACGCCGCAACATAGCCTTGGTCGCCTTTCGGGTCTTGCACTTGAATCCACTGCCCTTGCACGCCGAGTTTGGCTTTGGCTTTTGCCTTGTCTTCAAGACAAATCAGCTCCGTGCCAAGCAGCATTCGTTTCCACAAATACCCGCTGGTGGAAGGTTCGGCGCGCAGGGAAAGGTCATCTTCCATGACATATAAAATAAATTTATCGGCGGGGACGGGAACTTTGGCGACTTTGGGAGGTTCAGGCGGAGCAGCATTGTAAGCGTTGAACCATAACACCGCGCTGATTTCGCTTGCCAGCGTCGCGCCGTTATATTTATAACGTTTCGTCAGCAGCACTTCCTTATCCGGCGCATCGCCGGGGTATTTGTACGGGTCATAAAGCGAATAATCGTCGCCTTTCTTTTCTTTGACCAATACAAAATGAGTTTGAATACCGGCTTGTTTGTTCCAGTCCACCTGTAAAATAACCGGCTTGCCCTGCGCGACAGCCGCGTCAATATCCTTAATGGGAGCGGGAAAAGCTTCGCACGGCTGCATATCGCGGTAAACGCAATTGGGCCACACATAAGGAAGCACGCTGGGAATGAAGAAAGCGCCCTGAAAACCGCCTGCCTTTTTCATCTTTTCATTTACAGTAAGGGGCGTTTCGTTATACCCAATGCCGTTCAGCATCATGGTCACGGAAGTCAGTAAACATCCCCACCCCCCAATGGTTTCATTGGAATTCCCAAGCGGAGACTTCGCCCAAGCTTCATCGTTCTGGTAAAGGTTCTTCGTTACAAACATCTTCCGTGCCTCCTTGCAAATTGTTCATTTTTTCAATCATTGTACTCCATATTTATTCGCAACGAAAATGCAATTTTTTCGCGGTGTGGCGCGCTTCGCGCCTCAGCCGCCCCGCAAAGTAGCGTATAATTTTCCCATGCCCATTTTGGACGAACACACATTGGACTTTTTCAGCCGCAGCCCCGAACAAACCCGCCGCATCGGAATGAGACTCGGCGCGAACCTAAAAGCCGGCGATGTCATCTGCCTGCAAGGCGAGCTCGGCGCGGGCAAAACCACCTTTACGCAAGGCATCGCGCAAGGCTGGGGCTCAATTGATTCCGTTTCCAGCCCTACTTTTATTCTTGTCAACGAATACCGCCGACCCAACGGCGGCTTGCTCTTTCACCTCGATGCGTACCGTCTTGCCAGCATTCCCGAAGCGGAAGAGCTCGACCTGGACGCCATGCTCGAAGAAGGCGCGCTCATTATTGAATGGCCCGAAAAACTCGGCAGCCTCCTTCCCAATGAACGGCTGATGATTCAACTGGACCATATCGCCGAAGAACACCGCCAAATGCGAATCCACGCGCAAGGCAAACGATACGATGAACTATTAAACGCCATGCAACAATCCATATTTGGAGCCTGATGCTGCTTGCCATTGATACCTCCACCGCGCAGGTTGGTCTTGCGCTTTACGACGGAAACCAAATCCACGCCGAAATGATGTGGACGACTCACCGCCATCACACCACACAACTCCCCCCCGCTATTGTGGATTTGCTCGCGCGTTCCAACATAAAAATGGAGTCGCTCACCGCGCTGGGCGTTGCCATCGGTCCGGGTTCGTTCACCTCGCTGCGCGTGGGACTTTCACTGGCAAAGGGAATCGCGCTGGCAAGGCATTTGCCCATTCTCGGCATTCCCACGCTGGATATTATTGCGGCAGCGCAAGCCCCCGCCCCATATCCGTTGATTGCCGTCATTCAAGCCGGACGCAAGCGGCTTGCGGTTGGGGAGTATGAAAACGCGGAAGGCGGATGGAAACCGCGCGGAGAGATTCGCGGGGCAACAGTGGACGAACTGGCGGAACAACTCCACGGGCAGGTTTTGCTCGCGGGCGAGCTTTCCGCCGAAGAGCGGACCCGCCTCGTGCGGAAGAAGAACATCCTGCTTGCACCGCCGATTCACTCCGCCCGCAGACCCTCCATCCTTGCCGACCTTGCGTGGAAGCGTCTGCAAAACAACGAGTGCGATGACGCCGCCGCGCTTGCGCCCATTTACTTGCATGTGGAAGGCGCGCCGATTTCATCATGAACTACATCATCCGCAAAATGGCAGTGGAAGATTTGGAGCAAGTGATTGCCATTGACCAGATTTCCTTTTCGCTGCCCTGGCCCCCCCGCGCTTTTCACGCCGAGTTGACAAAAAACAGCGCCATCTCGCGCTGCTGGGTGGCGGAGCAGGATGAAAAAATTATCGGGATGATTGTCGCATGGCTGATTGTGGATGAAATTCACATTGCCACGATTGCCGTTCACCCCGACTTTCGCGGGCAAGGCGTGGGAAACGATTTGCTGGCGCACACGCTTCAATTTGCAAAAGAAGAAGGCGCGATTGCTTCCATGTTGGAAGTGCGCCCAAGCAACGAAGCGGCAATTAACATGTATAAAAAATTCGGGTATGAAGAAGTCAGCCGCCGCAAGGAATATTATTCCGACAATAAAGAAGACGCGATTTTGATGACGTTAAAATTTTAAGGGTGGAATATCTTAAGGCGGCAGGTAAAAAAGTTGGAGGCGTATGTCGGCAGATGAAAAGTTGAGCGAGTTGGCAAAAGAGATTGCGGCGTGCGTTAAGTGCCCGCTGCATGAATCGCGCAAAAAAACCGTGCCGGGCGATGGACCTGCAACCGCAGAAATTATGCTCATCGGCGAAGGCCCCGGCTTTCACGAAAACGAGCAGGGACATCCATTTGTAGGCGCATCCGGCAAATTTTTAGACCAGCTGCTGGCGCAGGCAAACTTGACGCGGGCGGATGTGTTCATTGCCAACGTGGTCAAATGCCGCCCGCCGGGTAACCGCGACCCGAAACCAGAAGAACTCGCCGCCTGCGACGAATATCTTGAAGCGCAAATCAATCTCATCAATCCCAGCATTATCGTCACACTGGGAAGATTCTCAATGGCAAAATTCATCCCCGATGTAAAAATCAGCGCGGCACACGGTCAAATGCGAAAAGTGGGCGGGCGCTACGTCATTCCCATGTTTCATCCCGCCGCCGCGCTGCACCAGCCGCAGCTCAAACCCGCCATTTTAGGCGACTTTGCAAAGCTCCCCGAACAATTAAACGAAGCAAGAGCGGCAATGGGCAGACCGAAGATTGTTTTCAAAAAGAAAGAAGAAATACAAGACGAAAAGCCCCGGCAATTAAGTTTGTTTTGAGTCTCCATAAAACGGCTTAGCAAAGTTTGTTATACTGGCATTGTTTAAGAATGACAGAAAAAACGCCTTGCCATATAAGGCTTACTCAAAAAGGAATAAAAAAAAATGACCACAAAAGAAACACTCATTAAAAAACTAAAAGAGAAAACCGCAAACATCGCCATTTTGGGGCTGGGATATGTGGGGCTGCCGCTGGCAGTCGTATTCGGCGAAGCGGGGTTCAAAGTAACAGGCATTGACCCTGACCAGCGAAAAATTGATTCGCTCAACAAAGGCGAATCATACATTCCCGATGTGAAAACCGAAGCGGTGGCAAAACTTGTCAACAGCGGGCATCTCAAATCCACAACCGATTTTTCCGTGCTGAAAGAAATGGACGCAGTCAGCATCTGCGTGCCGACTCCGCTGCGCCAAACCGGCGACCCCGATATGTCCTTCATCATGTCCGCGACGGAAGAACTGGCAAAATACATGCACAAGGGAATGGTCATCGTGTTGGAATCAACCACCTACCCCGGCACAACGCGCGAAGTGCTGCTCCCCAAACTTGGCATTGAACACAATCTGACCGTCGGGGAAGACTGGTTCCTCGCCTTTTCGCCGGAGCGCGTGGACCCGGGACGCGAAGACTTCACCACCATCAACACACCCAAAGTCATGGGCGGAATTACCGAAGCCTGCGGCGAAGTGGCATCCGCTTGGTATGAAGGCGCAATTCAAACCATCCACCGCGTTTCAACCGCTGAAGCGGCGGAAATGTCCAAACTGCTCGAAAACACCTTCCGCATGATTAACATTGGCTTGGTGAACGAACTCGCCATCATGTGCGAGCGCCTCGGCGTGGACGTGTGGGAAGTGATTGACGCCGCCGCCACCAAACCGTTTGGGTTTATGAAATTCACGCCGGGTCCCGGCTTGGGCGGTCACTGCATTCCGATTGACCCGCTGTATCTTTCGTGGAAGATGAAGTCGTTTAACTATAATGCGCGCTTCATCGAACTCGCCTCCGAAATCAATACCAACATGCCGCGCTATGTCGTCGCCCGCATTTTGGATGCAATGAACGACCGCGGAATGCTGCTTAAAGGCTCAAATGTCCTCGTACTCGGAGCGGCATACAAGCCCGATATTGACGATGTGCGCGAATCGCCCGCGCTGGATGTCATCGGCTTGCTGCAAAAGAAAGGCGCAAACGTTTCGTACCACGACCCGTATATTCCCCACATTCATCACGAATATGACGGCTGGCGGATGGACAGCGTAAAAGACTTAATGAAAGCCGTCAAAGAAGCCGACGCGGTGGTGATTATCACAAACCATAAAGCCTACGACTACAAAGCCATTATTGAAGCGGCGAAATTCGTTTTCGATTCGCGCAACGCAACAGGCAAAATGGGCAAGGAAAATAAAAAGGTCGAGCGGTTATAAAGCGTCAAGCGTTTCTGTGTCATGTTTTCGCGTGACACAGAAACGCGCATACACGGAAACACGGACACACTGATTTATGTCGCATTATTTAGTTACCGGCGCGGCGGGCTTCATCGGCGCAAGGACATCCGCCATGCTGATTGAACAGGGTCACACCGTTGTGGGCGTGGACAATATGAACGACGCCTACGACCCGCGCATGAAGGAATATCGCTTAAAAAAACTGCAAACCTTAAACGGCTTTGAATTTGTCAAGGATGACATTTCAGATAAAAACATCCTCGCGCGCAAATCCCCAATCACCAACCGCCCTTTCGACGGCGTGATTAATCTTGCCGCGCGGGCGGGCGTGCGTTATAGCGTGGAAAATCCCTGGGCGTTTCTCGAATCGAACACGCTTGGCACGTTGAACATGCTCGAACTGTGCCGCCAAACCGGCTGCCCGAAGTTCATCCTCGCGTCCACTTCCAGCATCTATGGCGAAAATCCCATATATCCCACGCCGGAGACCGCATCCAGCAGCGAACCCATGCAGCCCTACGCGGCAAGCAAAAAAGGCGCGGAAGCGCTCGCGCACGCCTATCACCATCTTTACAACATTGATGTCACCGTCCTGCGCTTTTTCACCGTGTATGGTCCCGCCGGACGACCCGACCTTGCCATGTTCCGTTTTGTAAAATGGATTCACGAAGGCGAACCGATTCGCGTAAATGGCGACGGCGAACAGTCGCGCGGCTTCACTTACATTGACGACATCGCGCGCGGCACGATTGCCGCGCTTAAACCGCTTGGCTATGAAATCATCAACCTCGGCGGGCATGAAGTCATCACCATCAACGGACTGATAAAGTTGATTGAAGAACTGACGGGCAAAAAAGCAATTGTGCAATATGGTCCGCCCAACCTTGCGGATATGCTGATGAATCAAGCCGATGTCCGCAAAGCGCGCGAAATGCTGGGGTGGAATCCACAAGTGACGCTGCGGGAAGGCTTAACCAACTTAATCAACTGGTATCGCAGCGAACAATCGTGGGCAAAAGACGTGCTGACGCCGTAAAGCCTGTATAATACCAAGATGAATTTTCTAATTACCGGAGCCGCGGGATTCCTCGGCTCTTCGCTTGCCAACCAACTCGCCCGCGAGGGACACCAAGTGCGCGGATTGGACGACCTTTCCACCGGCGACCCGCAGGCGCTTGCGCCTGATATTCACTTCACCCGCGGTGATGTATGCGACCGTCCAAAGTTGTGGACGCTGCTGCAAGATGTGGATGTGGTCTATCACCTTGCCGCGCGCGTTTCAGTGCAAGAGTCCATTCTCTACCCGCGCGATTACAACGCCATCAACGTCGGCGGAACGGTTGCGCTCATGGAAGCCATGCGCGACGTGGGAGTCAAGCGCGTGGTGCTGGCTTCCTCCAGCGCGGTATATGGCGATGTCGGCGAACAAACGCTCAAAGAAACTCTCACGCCCAACCCGCGCTCGCCGTATGCCGTCTCCAAACTTGCGGCGGAATATTACGTCCGCACGATTGGTCAATTGTGGAACATCGAAACCGTCAGCCTGAGAATTTTCAACGCCTATGGTCCCGGTCAACACCTGCCGCCCTCCCATCCGCCCGTTGTGCCGCAC
>DAOTZP010000138.1:0-13330 GCA_034434265.1 Anaerolineales bacterium
TATTGTTTCAACAGCAGGCAACTGCACAAGCAGCGTTTTCCCAACTACGCCTCTCACGTGATGGACTTCGTAAGCCCACTGTTTTAGACACTCTCGATTTGGCGAAAAAAATTGACGAAAACCCTGAAATTACGTTTTTTTCCGTTTATGACAGTCACGGCAGAACGCTGGTGCATTCGCAAATTTCGCCTTTTGTGTTTTCGCAAATTCCAGACCCGTTGGGTGCGGAATTGGTGTTATTAAAAGAAGATGAAATGTATCAGGACTGGCAGTCTTCGCAGCTGGTGGTTGGGCAGGCTGTTTTTATTGGCAGCAGACCGATTGGGGCGGTTGCGATTGGATTTTCCAAAGCGCAGTTGGATGAGAAAATTAATGATTTAACGCGGCAAAGCATCCTGATTTCGCTGATTTTTATTGCAACGGGCGGCATGTTGACGTTCATCACGGCAAAGCGCATCACCACGCCGCTGGATAAACTGGTATATGTTGTGGCTGAAATGAAAAGGGGAAATTTGAATGTTCGCGCCCCCTTGCCGAACACAAATGACGAAATTCACCAGATTTCTGTGGCGTTCAACCAAATGGCTGAGGCAATTGAAGAACGCGAACAGGAAATGCGTTTGCAGGCGGAAAACCTTGAAAAAACGGTGCAGGAAAGAACCGCCAAACTTCAAGAGCAAGCCCGTATTTTGGAAGAACTCGCCATTACCGACCCGTTAACACACGCATATAACCGCAGGCAGTTTTACAACCTTTCCAACATTGAAATGGAGCGGGCAAACCGGCAGGGAACGCCTCTTTCCGTCATTGTGATGGATGCCGACCATTTCAAACGAATTAATGATTCATACGGGCATCAGGCGGGCGATATGGCGCTGGTAAAGTTAACCGAAATTTGCCGTCAAGCAATTCGCGAGGGGGATGTGTTTGCGCGGTATGGCGGCGAGGAATTTGTGGTGCTGATGCCAAATACGGACGTTGAATCCGCGAGGCGGATTGCGGAACGGATTCGGAAAAAAATTGAAACCGCTGAAATCAGGCTGAATGGCAAATTGATTCGATTTACGGTTAGTTTGGGCGTATCCACTTTCAGCCCGCCGCAAAATTTGTCTTTCGATTCCCTTTTAACGCAGGCTGACCGCGCTTTATACAAATCCAAAAAAGCGGGCAGAAACCGCATTACCCATTGGAACGAGGGAATGCAGCGCGCCGAAGCGCATAAGCAGGGATAGGTGTTATTTCAAGCGGTCGGCATGGCAAGCGTCATAAAAAAGCAAAAACGATTCAATATTGGAGCGCCGCGCCCATTTCTATAATATAATTTTTATAAAAGAGGCAATACCATGAAAAAGAATCTGATTTTTCTCCTTGCGCTTTTCTTTTTCATTCTTCAGCCGCTCCGCGTTTCAGCGTATCAAAGCGAGCCGTCCGCCGGAGCCATTCCGTTGAATGTGAAATTCAAGACGATAGCGACAGGGATTGCAAACCCGGTGTTCGTCACCCACGCAGGGGATTCTTCCGGGCGCATCTTCATCGTCCAAAAAGAAGGAAAAATTCTCATCTACAAAGACAACGCGCTGCTTGCAACCCCGTTTCTTAATATAAGCGCGCTGCTCGCAAACAGCGGCGAACAAGGGCTGCTTGGTTTGGCATTTCACCCCGATTACGAAACAAACCGGAAATTTTATGTGTACTATACAAACTTAAGCGGAGATATTGAAATTGTTCAATACCTTGCTTCCATTTCAAATGCCGACAGGGCGAACGCATCCAGCGCGCAAAGAATTCTCACCATTGACAAGCCCGGTTATACCAATCACAACGGCGGGTGGATTGGGTTTGGCGCAGATGGATATTTATACGCGGCAGTCGGCGACGGCGGCGGAGGAGGCGACCCCAACGGCAACGGGCAAAACACCAACTCACTGTTGGGAAAAATTCTGCGGATTGATGTGAACACGGACGATTTTCCAGCGGATGCAAATAAAAACTACGGCATTCCGCTGGATAACCCTTTTGTTGGCATCCCCGGCGCGGATGAAATTTGGGCGTACGGTCTGCGCAACCCGTGGCGGGCTTCATTTGACCGCGCAACAAACGACCTCTACATTGCCGATGTAGGACAAGCGGCGCGCGAAGAAATCAACTTTCAGCCAGCCGATAGCGCAGGCGGGGAAAACTACGGCTGGAATGTAATGGAAGGCTCGCTATGCTACAACCCATCCAGCGGATGCGATACCAGCGGAAAGGTTCTTCCCGTTGCCGAATACTCGCACGCGGCAGGCTGCGCTGTCACAGGCGGGTACGTTTATCGCGGCGCGCAATTCCCCGCGCTGCAAGGCGTGTACCTGTATATGGATTTTTGCGAAGGCACGTTATACGGGCTTGCCAATATCAATGATTCATGGGTGAAAAGAAAAATTTCAGACACAAATTACAGACCCACTTCTTTTGGAGAGGATGAAAACGGCGAACTGTATATCACAGATTACGCTACAAGCAGCGTTAAAAAAATTGTTCCCGCAGCGGTAAAAACCGCCACGTTTTATTCGCAGCGGGATAATGACGGCTGGGTTGTGGAAATTGGTGAAAATGCCGGCTTTGGCGGCGCGGCTAACGCCAGCCAGTATTTGTTGCTGCTTGGGGATGACGCGCAAAACCGCCAATACCGCAGCATCATGTCTTTTGATACAGGCAGCCTGCCGGACAGCGCGGTAGTCATCAGCGTCACCCTCAAAATGCGCCACGCTGGAACAGCAGGCGCGGAAAACCCATTCAGCATTTTTGAAGGTTTGTTTTTTGATGTTCGCAAAAACACTTTTGGTCTGCCGGGCGTTGAAATTACCGATTTTCAAAACAAAGCCAACCGCAGACTGGGACCGTTTGCGCCTGTTCCGCAAAGCAATTGGCACACTGTCAATTTATTTAACGCGCGCGATTTGATTAATACAACCGGAATGACTCAAATTCGCCTGCGATTCAAAATAGACGATAACAACAATTTGGAGACCAACGCGCTCAGAATTTACAGCGGCAATGCGCCGAGTTCTTACGTTCCGCGTTTGATTGTCCGCTACTATATTCCGTAATGTTTTCACGAAATATGCAGTATTGATTTTTCCACTTTTTTGCCGGCTTTTACCATGCGCCGCCAACTGCTGTTGTCGTTGAGCGAAATCCAACGGCGCTCTTCCGTACGGTAGAACCAATCTTTATCCTGCTGGTAATACACCAACACCTGACTGGATTCCCAAATATTGAGAATTTCGTTGCCGTGCGCGTGGGTATCGTCAAAGTCGGTGGTGGCGCGCTGCCCCATTTCGCTGTACAGTTCGCTTAATTCCAACAACAGCGAATTGACTTCGGGGGAAAGCCGCTGCACCTTCAACCCAATGCGCCTGGCTTCCTCGTACAGGATGGGGTAGCCATGCGAGGGATACTTTGCGTTCAATGAAGCCGCGATTTTTTCAGCGACAGATTCTTCCTTGATGTGATACGCAAGCAGTTCCTTGCACAACATAATGGAAAGCGATTCTGCGCGGTCCACCGCCCCAATCACCAGCGGATGCACATATTGAAACAATTCCTGATACGGGTTGCCTGTGGCGGCGCCATTTTGCGCCTGCCACAGACGCACTACGCGGGTTAACTCATCCAAACTCACGCTGACGCGGTCGTTATCCCGGTCAATGGGCGAAAGCGAATGGGTTAAGGATGTATCCACAGGCGTCAGGTATGCCATAGGTCCCATGTGAATTTCGTTTGCGCCCAGCGCAATCATTGTGGCGGCGGAGGCGCACTCCAACGGAATGACGGCAATCAGTTCGTCGCAATATTGGCGCAGCAGATTCACAATTCGCAGCGAAGCCTGCCCGTTTCCTCCGCTGGATTTAATAAACAGGTGAATTTTTTTTTGCCGTCCGATTTTTTCGAGCAGTTCAAACAACGCCAGCACATCATCATGGCAGACGCTTCCGCGCGGATTGTTGAAATATGTCACCAGCGTTCCGCCCAGCGATTTGTTGATGCGCGCGATAATTTCCTGTGTTTTATCAAACAAAATCGGGGGTTGTTTTTCTTTTTTTACTTGCGTTGACATTTGCCTCTCCTGTTATCTTTTTTTCCACGACCAAAGCAGCCCGGCAATAAACCCAATCAACTCGCCAAAGAACACAAAAGCCAGCGCGCCGGAAAGTCCGCGCGCAAGCAGCCAGTTGTTAATGCCCGGCAATCCCAAAACCAGAAGGTTGTAAGCGGTTAAACCGCCCAGCCCAATTCCCAAAACCCAGCGGAACAAAGAGCGGGTATCTTTTATTTGCCGCGCAATGACATATACCACCCACACGCTTGCGCCAATGAGCAGCATGGCAAAAAACCATGCCGAAAAAAGCGGATACCCTTGCGGGGAAACATACGGGTCCTCGCGGATGATGACCGGGGGCTGCGGCGTCGGCTCGGCGGAAGGCTGCGTCAATTCCGGCGCAACAACAGTCACAGCGACCGCACCCGAAGAGGAGACATCCAATTGCAAGACTTCGGAAATCAGCGCGGGTTCGCTGACCGCTTTGATTTCCAGCAAACCGGGCTTATCCAACCCGAAAGCGGCGCGGGCAACGCCCTGTGTGGTGACGGAATCAACCTGTTTGAGAATGCCGCCGCCCTCCCCGGTGAGGAGCATGGAAAATTGCACAACTGTGCCGTCTGGCACGGGGTTGCCGTTATGGTCAAGGATAACCCCGGCGCGGATTGCAATGGTATCGCCAATTTTAAACAGCGGAATTGGCGTTGGCTCCGGCGTGAGCGGGGTATCGGTGGTGAAAGGCGCGGGAGGCAGGTCTAATGACAGGGAAATGACCTGCAGCGGGTCCGGCGACATGACGGAAATCATTTCGTATCCCACGGCGGAAACCGAAACGGGGGAAGCGCCGCGCGGAGTCAGTTCTTGAAACAGCAGGCGCGCCGCCACATCCACAAATTGCGGCTGGCTGCTATACAAGGCAAAATACGCGGTGAATTTTGAAATTGTGGTGGTGTCAAAATAATACGGTTCGCCAAACGAAAATACAATCAACCGCTTGTCGCGCAAAAGTTCGGGGCGTTCACGCAAAAAGCGCGTAACAAGAGCGGGCTGCCCTTGCGAAGCGTCGCGCAGAGAGAAAATAACCCAATCCGCCGTGTACAAGTCGCGTTCAATCAACTCAGGCGATTTGTCATCCAAAAGCGCCTGCAAAGTTTGAAACGAATAGGATGACATGCGAAAGTTTGCGGATTGACTTCCGCTTTGCAAGCCATACAACCGCGTGACGGTTTGCTGCAGCGCGTCCACCGAAAGGGTGGATTGCTCGGCGCATGTCGAGCATTGGCGTTCGGTCAGCGCATCGGTGATAAAAACAAGCCGGTCGTTTTCCTGCGGCGGCAGGGGCATCACTTCCGCAAGGTCTTGCGGGTCTGGGCTGATGAGCGTTGCCGCGCTGCGCGCCACATCAAATGTCAGGTCGGAACTTGCGCCAATGCCTTCAAGCAATTGAGCGGAAGGCATGATGGCGGAAAAATTGAAGCTTCCATACATGCGATACTTGGCGGTGAGAATGCGCAAGGCGGCGGCATCCACCCGCTGGGCAAAGGCGGGGTCTTCGCGGTATTTTTGATTGAAGAAGTCAATCACAATGGTTGTGGTCGTGTACACATCCTGATTATCGCCGGTGGTGATGTTGCCCAAATACAGCATGTCGTTGCCTGCAAGAAACGCATCGCGGGCGGCATTGCGCGCGGAAAACTGCCCGCCGCCGGATGTGTAAAATTCGCGCACGGCGCGGGTGCTTAAGTCATCGCTGATGAGCAGCCCGCCTTCCGAATGCCATGCGCTAAATTGAGGCAGCGCAAGGATTTGTGCCAGCGCCTGTGAATCCAAACCGATTGGGCGCGTGGTGGCGCGGATGTTGCCTTGAAATCCCTGATAGCGGATGTGCGAAACGAGCAGCCCGTCTGTGCGCGCTTCCACGGCGGGCGCGCCGCCGGTCACAGCAAAAAACGGCGCGAGCTCAATTTGTTTTAACTGTTCAATGGATTTGCGAACGGTGGAAACTTCCTCTTCGGGCAAACGGTCGGAGCCGCCCACTCCGGGAAAGTGACGGGCAGCCACAAACATTTTTCCGGCGCTGCCTTTGTGCAGCCCGGCGATGTATGCGCGTCCCATTTCGCCTACCCAAAACGGGTCGCCGCCAAAGACGCGCACGCCAAGGTCGCCGCCGACGACGGATGGCGCTTCAAGCACATCCAGCGAAGGTCCGAGGTAGAGGTTGAATCCAAGCGCGGCAAGTTCGCGCCCGCGCACTTCGCCCATTTTGGAGGCGAGTTCGATGTTCCATGTTGCGCCAATTGCCATTTGACTCGGCAGCGGCGTTAAGCCGCTGAGCAGGTCGTTCCCCTGTCTGGCGGTCATAATAAATAAAGGAATGTAAGCGCGTTTGGACTGCGGTCCAATAAAGGCATCGGCTTGTAATCTTTGCGAGGTTTCCCACTCAATTTGTTGAATGGATTGAATCAACGCCTGCGCTTTGGGAAGCAAATCCGTTTCAAAGGCAAAATTGTCGTTTTCTTTTAACAATGCCACGCCGCCAACATGGTAACGGGTAATCAGGTTGTATAAGTTGGATTGCTCCGCAACATCCACCCCATTAAAAGTGACAAGGAATAACTGCCCCACCCGTTCTTCCGAAGTCATGGAAGCAAGCAGCCTTTGAACCTCCTGCGGTATTGGGGTTTGCGCGCGGGCAGCGGAGGAGGAAGGCAAAAACGATAAACACAAAATAAAAAGTAAAATCTTTTGCGCCCATCCTGACGAATGCTGCATGAATCTCACCCGCCCCTCCCAAGCGCGCGAAAAATCACCTGCGGGTCATCCGTCATAATCCCATCCACGCCCCAGTTTTTAAGGCGCGCCGCCTCTTCGGGGTCGTTTACCGTCCATGTATTCACAGCGCGTTTTAAGCGGTGTACGCGCTGAATTTGCTCCCGGCTGACGCTGGAATTATGCGGATGCAGCGCCTGATAGTCGCCGAACATGAAACCAAACGAGCGCGCCCACACGCCCAACAACCCCGGCATGGCAAGCAGCCCGCGCGGAATTTCGGGCATGATTTTTGCGGCGAGTTTCAAATTGGAAGCGTAAAAGGACGAGAACATCACCTGTTTGTGATTGTTGTGCCTGCGAATCAGCTCGCAGACTTTTACAACCAGCCCGTCGCGCGGCGTGGAATAATTGGTCAGTTCGATATTGATGACCTTATCCTTTCCAAGCGTTTCAAACACTTCGGAAAGCAGCGGAACTTTTGTGCCGCTAAATTTGGAATCGAACCAGCTGCCCGCATCCAAACGGCGGATTGCCTCAAGCGTAAAGGAAGCGGTTTTGCCTCTTCCGTTTGTGGTGCGGTCCACAGTGGCATCGTGAATCACAATGACATGCCCGTCGGCGGTGAGTTTTGCATCCAGCTCCACGCCATCGGCGCCTTTTTGAATGGCTTGTTCAAAAGCGGGGAGCGTATTTTCCGGCGCGTGGGCAAGGTCGCCGCGATGGGCGAGTAACAGCGGAGTGGGAAAATTTTCAAACATCTAAATATCCACAAAATAGGCTTTGCAGGCTGCGTCTATCATTTCACGAGTCATGGCTGGCGGGGTGGAAAGGTACGAAGCAATATCAAGAATTTGGTCGCATAAATCGCGCGGGTGCGAAGCGCGCAACTTGCGGTTGCGCTTGATGTACCATTCCTGTAAAAGATACGCCAAGCCTTGGTCGTTGTATTCCACTTTCTTTTCCAGCGCGGTGCGTTTGAAAATTTCACGATACTCTTCAAACGAAGGGTCGCTGACTTCAATCTTGTGGCGCAGGCGGCGCAAAAAGGCTTCGTCTACCAAGTCTTTGGGCGGCAGGTTTGTGGAAAAGACAATCAACACATCGAAAGGCACTTCCACTTTGCGCCCCGTGTGCAGGCGCAGGTAATCCACGCGGTTTTCCAGCGGAACAATCCAACGGTTGAGCAAATCGCGCGGGCGCACTTGCTGGCGTCCAAAGTCATCAATCAACAAAATGCCGCCATTGGCTTTCACCTGAAACGGCGCTTCATATACTTTGCTGTTATCGTCGTACACAAGGTCAAGCCCTTCCAGCGTGAGTTCGCCGCCGACTACAATAAACGGTCTGCGGATTTTTATCCAGCGCGGGTCGCGCCGTGTGCCGGTGCGCAGCGCGCCCGTGTTCCCTGTGCCGCTGGTGTTTTCTTCCGGCGCAAGGCTGTGGCTGACCGCGTCATATAACTTAATCACCTGCCCGTCCAAATACAAGGCATACGGAATATACATGCTCTGACTGAGGGCAAGGTTTCCAAAGGCGCGGGCAATGCTGGTTTTGCCGTTGCCGGGGGGACCATACATAAAAATGGATGTGCCGGAGTTAAGCGCCGGTCCCAAACGCTGAAAGACGGATTCCGGAATGACCAATTTGGAAAGTATCTGGCGCATGGTGCGCGTGGTGACGATAAGACGTCCGCTTTTTTGACGGCGGATGGCTTCGTTATACACATCAAAGGGAACAGGCGCCGGGCCCGCGTATTGGCTTCGGTCGAGCGCTTCGCGCGCCCGAAGAATTCCCGCGCCTGTAATTCCGTAGTTGTAGCCGCCTTCGCCGCCCAAGCCGCCCTGCGCGGATTTCACCTCAATCAATTTATCCTGCTTCAACGAGGTCAGCAACTGGTCGGTGACGCCGGAAAGCGGCAGGCAAATTTCTTCCGCAATTTTGAAGCCGGTCATATAGCCGCGAAAATACAAAACTTTTAGAATTAAATCCTGCAGCCATAAAGAGGACAGCCCCGTATCCTCCAAACGTGAAATCGGCGGAGGAAAGAAAGTATCGCCTGAATTTTGTGCATAAGGAACAGGTTGTGCGGGTTGTTGTCGAATCATATTGGCATCCAATGTGATTAATTTTAATGCGTTAAGCCGATTATACTTCTTTTCGTTTATAATCCGCATCCTATGAAACTATCGGTCATTATCCCCGTTTACAATGAAGTTGAAAGCATCCAGATAATTTTGCAGCGCGTGCTAAACCAAAAAATCACCCATGAAATCATCGTTGTGGACGATGGGTCGAAAGACGGCACGCGGGATATTCTAAAAAACCTCGACGGCAAAGACGGCATCCGCGTGCTTTTGCATGAAAAGAACAAAGGCAAAGGCGCGGCGGTACGCACCGGCATGGCGGCAGCCACCGGCGACGTGATGATTATTCAGGATGCCGACTTGGAATACGACCCGCGCGACATCCCCGAATTGTTGCAGCCGATTGAAGAAGGTCTTGCCGATGTGGTGTACGGCTCGCGCTTTTTGGGACGCGCGCACCGGGTCACCATGTTTTGGCATCAAGTGGCAAATAAACTGCTGACCTTTATGACAAACATTTTATACGACACCATTCTGACGGATATGGAAACCGGATATAAAGTGTTCCGGCGCGAAGTATTAAACGGCATGACGCTGCGCGCCAACAGCTTTGACTTTGAACCTGAATTTACGGCGAAAATCCTCAAACGCAAACTTCGGATTTTTGAAGTCGCCATCCGTTTCAACCCGCGCGAGTATTCCGAAGGCAAAAAAATCAAATTGCATGACGCCTTTCAAGCCGTGTGGACATTGATTAAATATCGGTTTGTAGAGTAGTGAATTTTCCTGCTGAAATTCAATCCGAATTTGAGCGCGCCGCGCAAGCCCGCGAAAAAGGAAACGAAGGACAGGCGCGGGTATGCGCCCGGCGGGCAGCCGGAATCGCCATCCGCGAGTATTACGCCCGGCGGGGCATTCAACCGCGCAGCAGCAGCGCGTATGATTTGCAGAATGCGTTGAAGGATGAAAAAAACATCCCGGACGAGATGTTGAAAATCACAGAACACTTAACGCTGCGCGTGAATGAAGAGTTCAAACTGCCCATTAACGCGGATTTGGTGGAAGAAGCGAAAAAACTGTGCGAGTGGATTCTTGCCCATCCCTCATCTTGAAATACCCCCAAAAATGAAAACACCCCTCTCCCAATTGGAGAGGGGTGTATATATTTCAAGCCTTGCGCTCCGTCAGCGTGTATAAAGCGCGGGCAAGCGTAATTAACAACAACATCCCCGACATGACGCCGCCAAACACAAAAAAGAGATTGCGCCAATCGCGCAGGCGCTCGCGCACTTCGCTGCGGTCTGCAAAGCGGATTCTGTGTTGAATATGTTTCATAATATTGCGCGGCGGCGCAACCGGTTTTAACAAACTATCCAACTGTGATTCAAGGTTGCTTAATTCAATATCCGAAGTTGTTGTTGTTTTCATGCCTTACATGCTCGCAAATTATTCAGCGGGATACAAAATCATTCCCACAGTGCCGGGACCAAAATTGATTGCCAGCGAAATCGTCAGGTCGGTGAATTCCACGTCTTTGACGTTGAAATTCTTTTTCACTTCTTCCAAAAGCATTTTGCCGGACTGCTCATCGCGCGCGTGGACAATGCCCGCGTGGACGGGTTTATCGCCAAAAGTCTGCTTGCCCAATTCAATTACGCGGGCAATCGCATTCTTGCGGGTGCGGACTTTATCCACCATGTGGACCAAGCCATCCTGCAAACGCGCCACCGGCTTAACGTTGAGCATGGAAGCCAGCGCGGCGGAAAGCGTGCCAACCCGTCCGCTGCGGCGGGCGTATTCCAGCGTGTCGAGCGTTAAAATCACATGCACTTGCGGGCGCAGTTCTTCCAGCCGCTTGACAATCTCCTCCACGCTTTTGCCTTCATTTGCCAGTTGACGCGCGGTGCGGCACAGGAACGAAATGCCCATCGAGCCGCCAGCCGAGTCAAACGGGATGATGTTGTACTCGCCTTTGAGTTCTTCCGCGGCGGAAACGCACGAGGCATACGTCCCCGATAACTTGCTGGTCACATGAATGGAGAGAATCGTCTCGCCCTTTTGGTAATGCTTGCGGTAAAACTCTACAAATTGATGCGGGGAAGGCTGCGATGTTTTGGGAAAGTTCTTGTTGGACGCGACTTCTTTATAGAAAGAGTCAAAATCCATCTCGTCAAATTGGATGAAAGTCTTCTCCCCAAAATGAATGTTGATTGGAATAATCTTGATGTCGTATTCCTTCAACCATCCATTCGGGACATCCGCCGCGCCGTCTGTAACAATTCGTAACATTCCTACTCTCCTTCCAAATTTAAGTTTTGGTCTTTTAATTGGTCGCGTAAAGCCAAAAGCGTGCGATGATAAAGGCTTTTAACAGCACCCTCGCTCCTGCCCATAATTTCGCCAATTTCCGCATTGGACAGGTCTTCCACAAATTTTAAAATCAGCAGCGTCTGCCTCTCCGCCGGAAGAGTGCGGATGATTTGCAGCAACGCCTCCTGCTCCTGCGAGCGCATCACCTTTTTTTCGGGATGCTCGCCTTTCATGGGCGCAGCGGGCAAATCGTCCAGCGGAATTTCCTGCTTGCGGCTGCGGTCACGATGCCAGTTGGCAACCAGATTGTGGGCAATGCGGTACAACCACGCGGAAAACGGCACGCCGCGATTTGTATAAGCGCCGATGTGACTCATCGCGCGCTGAAACACCCGCGCGGTTAAATCTTCCGCCTCATGTTGATTGCCGGTGCGATAATACACATAGTTAAAAATACGCTCGGCATAATTCTCATACAATCTGCCAAACGCTTCCTTATCGCCCTGCAAAGCCCGGTTCAAAATTTCTTCTTCGTTATAGTCCAGTTCGGTCAAGTTAAAAAACCTTACCGGCAGGGTTTGCATATAAAACACCGCCGGATTTGAAAAGTTGCACAGAGTATAACATGCGGAATTTCAAATTCATTTCAACCTTGTTATAAAACATTTGTGCTATAATCTCATTCCCCTAGGAGAATTATGTCAGCCAATAAAATTCGCGTCGTGGGCGCGCGCGTCCACAATTTGAAAAATATCACTGTGGAAATTCCACGCGATAAGCTTGTCGTCATTACCGGACTTTCGGGTTCGGGCAAATCTTCCCTTGCGTTTGATACGATTTTCGCCGAAGGTCAGCGCCGCTATGTGGAATCGCTTTCGGCGTATGCGCGGCAGTTCATCGGGCAGATGGACAAGCCCGATGTGGATTATATTGACGGGCTTTCCCCCGCCGTGTCCATTGACCAGAAATCCACCAGCCACAACCCGCGCTCCACCGTCGGCACAGTTACCGAGATTTATGATTACATGCGCCTGCTGTTTGCCCGCGCCGGAATTCCCCATTGCCCGGAATGCGGACGCGAGGTGGTGAAACAATCCGCGCAGGAGATTGTGGACAAGGTGGAAGCCCTCCCCGAAGGGACTCGCATCCTCATCCTTGCCCCGCTGGTGCGCGGACGCAAAGGCACATACCAAACCATTTTTGAAGAAATCCGCAAGGCGGGATTCACCCGCGTCCGCGTGGATGGGACGGTGTACTCGCTGGATGATGAAATTGAACTTGACCGCTACAAACAGCACACCATCGAAGCAGTCGTTGACCGGCTGGTCATTTCCCATCCCGAAGAAAAAGAGGAGAAGAAAGCCGCGCGCAGTCGTCTGACCGATTCCATCGAAACCGCGTTAAAGTTTGGCGAAGGGTATGTCACCATCCATTTTGTGGACCGCAAAGAGCAGACAGCGGACGGCGGCAAAATCTCCAACCTCCAATCTCCAACCTCCGATTTACAATTCTCCGAACACCTCGCCTGCCCCGAACACGGCATCAGCATTCCCGAAGTGGAGCCGCGCACGTTTTCCTTCAACACGCCGCAAGGCGCCTGCCCCGATTGTCAGGGACTTGGCTCAAAGTTGGAAATTGACCCCGCGCGCATTATCCCCGATGACAGCCTGTCTTTGAATGACGGCGCAATCGCCAGCATGGAATGGAGTCCGCGTGAAGAAGGCGGGTATTACTGGCACACGCTGACTACCGCCGCCAAGCATTACAAAATTGACCTCGATAAACCGTTCAAGGATTTAACCGAAGAGCAGCAGCGCGTGATTTTATACGGCACGGGCAGCGAACAGCTTGCCATGACGTATAAAAATTCCAGCGGGTTTGAAGTGAAATTTACGCGCGCGTTTGAAGGAGTCATCACCAATTTGGAACGCCGCTACAAAGAGACCAACTCCGAATACATCCGCGAAAAAATTTCGGAATTCATGTCCGACCGACCGTGCCCGTCATGTCATGGCAAACGGCTGAACCCCGCCGCGCTTGCCGTCACTGTGGACGGCGTGAACATCGTGGAAGCAAATTCATG